>WAJW01000166.1 GCA_015523685.1 Archaeoglobaceae archaeon | reverse complement strand
TGAAGAAAAGAGGCTGTATCTTTCCGGGAGAGGAAATCTGTTAATTGAACCTTTTCCTCCTGTTTTTCTCCCGAAAAAAATTACTTCCTCCATCCTGCTGGATTTTGAGTCGGATATTGTCGTTGAACCTTCGGGTTCATCAACCTTCTACACGTCATTTCCAGTGGAAACTGGTGTTATGGTCTCTGGCAGGAATGATGTTGAGCTCCTGGATGTATTCTCTGATGTAAAACCAAAGTACACCCTCTATGGTTCGGTTGAGCGGGGGATTATATGCAGATATTTCAGGGCGAAGATTGGATTTGAACCTGAAAATTTGAAAGGTAAGGCAGAGGTTAAAATAACGATAAAGAACAGATACAGGGAATGGGTGAGCGTGTCCATGATGGTGATGGACTGCAGTTCAATGAATCTGTTTTACAGTGATGAGAGTATAAGGACTGGAGATGTTACCATGGAAGTACAGAACAGAGACGTGGCAACCGTGAAGTTCGGAGAAAAATCACCTGAAAAGAACATGACAAGGGCTGTATCTCTGAAACAGCTTGAAGCAAGGATTCTGACTCCAAAAAAGATAACGGATGGAAAAAAATTCACAATGTGGTGGGGGTACTGATGATAGACATCCTCGGGATCACCGTTTGGAATGACGTCACCTTGAAGGATGTTTTAACCGTAATTTTAATAGCCTTCATTGCTGTTGTGGTTGCCAGATTCATCAGGATTAACATCAGGAAGTCATTGAAAAACGTTCTTCCCGCCAGCACTCTTGTGCTTCTGGAGAAGATCATCTACTATGGTATAATAGTTGTTGCAATAATTGCAGTCCTCCCGCAGATTGGCATTCATCTCACCGGATTGCTTGTTGCGGGTGGCATCCTGGGTATTGTACTGGGTTTTGCAAGCCAGACTGTGGTCTCCAATCTCATTTCCGGAATATTTCTTTTCATTGACAAACCCCTCAATATAGGCGATAAAGTTGAATTGAGTGGTGTTTCAGGGGTTGTAACGGATATTTCGGTCTTTTCCACCAAGATAAGAACGTGGGATGGAATATACGTAAGACTCCCGAATGAAAAGGTTTTCAATGCAAACATTCAGAACTACACATACCACACAGCAAGAAGATTTGAGTATGTGATCGGTATAAGGTATTCGGATGATGCGGATAAGGCGATAGAGGTTATAAACAAAGTGGTTGAAGAGCACCCCTTTGCTCTCGTCAATCCCTCCCCTCAGGTGTTTGTGGAGGAACTCGCTGATAGCAGTGTTAATCTGAGGGTCAGGGTCTGGGCCCCATCAGATGTCTGGTTTGATGTCAAAACCAAACTGCTGTGGAAGATAAAGAATGCAGTTGAGGAGGCAGGGATCGAGATTCCATATCCCCAGAGGGTTGTGTGGTTTGCTTCGGATCTTGGAGTAAAGAGAAAGTGATGCCATGAACGACAGAGATCTATCGCGGATGTTCTTTAACAGAGTTCCCTTCAAAATTGTAAATATCCTCGGTGACATTGGATCCGGGTCCATTTCGGAACTCTCGAGAATGCTCGAGACCTCTTACGCCCATGCTGTCAAGGTTCTGAGGGTTCTTGAGGATAACGGTATTGTTAAGACAGAGATGAGAGGCAGAACCAGGGTCGTCAGACTGACAGATCGAGGAGAAAAACTCTATGAGACAATTAAAAAAATCGAAGAGATTTTAAGTCCAGAATTTTATTTGAAGAAAAAAATAAGAAGGATCGAAGAGGAGATTGAAAGGCTCCATCATTCCGGCAGGTTCGGTGTTCCTGAACTCATACCTCTAAAATACGAGATTGAAAGGCCGGACCTGAAAGATCACATCGAGAATTCAACTCGTGAAAAGTTCGTGGCGATGTGGGAGAGAGCTCTGAATGAACAGATGTGAGATATGCGGAAAACATGAAGTTCTTCCCTACGTGTGCAGTTACTGTGGGGGAGTTTATTGCTCTGAACATAGACTTCCAGAATACCACAGCTGTCCGGGTCTGGAAGCAGGAATAGTCAAATCCCCGGTGGAAAAAAGAAGGATTGAAGAAGATTATTCCGTACCGGTAAGAAGGAAAAGAAGGATATCCTCAGGAAAATTCCGTCTGGTAAGCTATGGTTATACGAACCTGATACTTGCTCTTATTGCAATTGTTTTCTTTCTCCAGCTTGCAATCCCCCATTTCACACCACTCTTTTATTTTGACCCCGGAAACATAACTCGGAAACCCTGGGGGATTTTGACGAGCATATTCCTTCACGGAGGCCTGAATCACTTTCTCATCAATTTTATTGTCCTCCTTTTTTTCGGAAATGAGCTGGAAAGAAGGGTTGGTGGAGGGAATTTTCTCAAAATTTTCCTTCTGTCTGGTATGGCCGGGAACCTCGGATATCTGGCATACTCCATCCTTTCCGGTGACCCCACACCAGCTCTGGGTGCATCAGGAGCGATTTACGGTGTTTTTGCATCTCTTGCAGTAATAGCCCCTGAAGTCAGGGTTCTGGTGTTCTTCTTCATACCACTGAGCATAAGAACCGCCCTGATTCTTTTCGCCATCTATGATATAATTTTCCTTCCTCTGTCCAGTATCACAGGAATTGCATCGGCAGCTCATCTAACAGGACTTGCCGTTGGGCTATATTACGGCAGGAAGCTCAGAAAAAGACCACCATCGTATCGAATGGTTCTGTATCCTTTTTAGGGCGTCGGGATGACGGGCTCGATTGGGTATTTCAAGCACTGTGAAACTCTTAATTATCATAACTGTTATCTCAACTCTGATGGTGGTGTCAATTGCAACCGACGTGGGCGGAACGTTTACCGACTTTGTTTACTTTGACGGTCATCAGCTCAGAACATTCAAGATGTTAACCACTCCTGATAATCCTGAAAGAGCAGTGGAAAGAGGGCTCAGGGTCATCATGAACAAAATTTTTTCGGGTAATTCCGGGAAAATTGTCTTCTCACACGCAACCACTATAGCAACAAATGCGATAATTGAGCGAAAGGGAGCAAAAACGGCTCTCATAACCACATCAGGTTTCAGAGATATAATTGAAATAGGCAGACAGACCAGACCCACCCTCTATGATCTGTATTCAACTCGGCTACCCCCACTTGTACCGAGAGACCTCAGATTTGAGGTTGATGAGAGGATAAACAGAAATGGAGAGGTTTTGAAGAAGCTGGATGAGGAAGGTATAGGGAATATAATTGAAAGGTTGAGAGAGAGTGGAGTGGAGTCTGTTGCAGTGGTACTCCTCTTCTCATTCCTGAACCCCGAACATGAAAGAAGGATCAGTGATCTTGTTAAAAGAGAACTTGACGTTGAGATTTCTGTATCATCCGAGATCCTCCCGGAAATCAGGGAATTTGAAAGGGCAAGTACAACGGTTCTTGATGCTTACGTGAAACCTCTGATAAAAAGATATCTTGAAAGGCTCAATCACGTTCTTAAGGACTACGGGGTGAAGGATTTTTACGTGATGCAATCGGGTGGGGGAGTTGCTAAAGCAGAGATTGTCACAAAAAGGCCGGTTTACACGATTCTGTCAGGACCTGCGGGAGGAGTTTCGGCATCGAAGTTTCTTGGCGATCTTCTGGGAATAAAAAACCTGATCACCTTTGATATGGGTGGAACGAGCACAGATGTTTCGTCAATAGTGAACGGCCACATCTCATGGACATCCGAAGGCTCCATTGAGGAGTATCCTGTTCGGATTCCCATGATTGAAATCTCCACGATAGGAGCAGGAGGGGGAAGTATTGCATGGATCGACGAAGGGGGTGCACTGAGGGTGGGTCCTGAATCGGCAGGTTCTGAACCCGGCCCGGTATGTTATGGAAGGGGAGGTAGAAAGATCACGGTTACTGATGCCAACCTCCTGCTGGGGTATCTGCATGAAACACTGTTCCTGAGGGGAGAGATGGAGTTGAAGAGAGATTTAGCCTTGAGATTCGCCGAAAAATTTGCTGAGAAAATCTCAATGGATCTGGAGAACCTCATTATCGGTATATGGAGTGTGGCGAATTCAAATATGGTGAGGGCATTAAGAGTGATGTCAACTGAAAAAGGTTATGATCCTGCGGAATTCAGGCTCGTTTCGTATGGAGGAGCAGGTCCAATGCATTCTGGAGCTCTTGCCAGAGAGCTTGGAATTCCGGAGGTTATAGTTCCCAATTACCCGGGTGTTTTTTCTGCATTTGGACTGCTTGTCTCGGATATAAAGCTGGATTACAGCAGATCCGTTCTTCTAAAAGCTGAAAATGCGGTAAAGAATAGAATAGATGAGGTTATATCTGAGTTTCAGGAGCTTGGAGAAAAGGAGTTGCTGGAACAGGGTTTGGAAGTTGAAAAGGCTATTTTCCTCCCCTCTCTTGACATGAGATACAGAGGGCAGAGTTATGCTATAAATGTGCAATATTCAGGAGATGTGGAGAGGGCTGTTGAGGAGTTTTACAATCTTCATGAGAGGAAATACGGCTATTCGGTGAGAGGAGAAGATGTGGAAATAGTAAATTTGAGAATGACTGTGGTTTGTCCAAGAGAGAGCCCACCATATTCGGCCCCTCCAGAGGGAAATGGAGATGAATGGGGGAGAAAGGAAGCCCTGTTTGAAGTGAATGGCATTCCGGAAAAAATTGAGACCTCTCTTTTTCTGAAAGAAAATCTCTATCCGGGTTTTAAACAGGATGGTCCCTGTGTAATATTCGATAATGGTTCAACCATTGTTGTATATCCGGGAATGAAATGCAGAGTTGATGAATATGGAAATGTGCTGATAGAGGTGCGATGATGAAGCTGGACCCTGCAAGACTGGAGGTGATGAAAAATCTGTTTGTTTCAATAACAGAAGAGATGGGTGCGGTTCTGAAAAAAGCATCGTACTCACCAAATATCAAGGAAAGGATGGATGCAAGCTGTGCCCTTTTCGACTGGAATGGACGGCTTATAGCTCAGGCAGAGCACATTCCGGTGCATCTGGGTTCCATGCCCCTTGCCATTCAGGTTGTCAGGAGGTATTACAGCGAAGAAGAGCTTGGGGAAGGGGATCAGATAATCCTCAACGATCCATATTCCGGCGGGTCTCATCTGAATGATATAACACTTGTAAAGCCGGTAATGTTTGAAGGAGACCTGTTGGGTTACGTGGTGAATAAGGCGCATCATGCTGATGTCGGTGGTATGACCCCCGGTTCTATGCCGGGCAAAAGCAATGAGATATTTCAGGAGGGTTTCAGAATTCCACCATCCAGGTTGATTATCGGGGGAAGGGAAAACAGAGATATTTTTCGCATAATAGAATTCAACACCAGAACCCCGGAAGAAAGGCTCGGGGATCTGAGAGCCCAGATAGCTGCTAACAATCTCGGTGAGAAAAGATTTCTTCATACACTGAGAAAGTATGGAGTGGAGTTTTACAGAACGTTCACTGATGAGATAATATCTTACAGTGAGAGGAGAGTGAGAAAGGCAATCCAGAAAATTCCAGATGGGGTTTATGCTGGCGAGGATTATATGGATGATGATGGAAATACCGATGAGCCCATAAGGATATCCTGCACTGTTGAGGTGAGAGGTAGCAGGATGAGTATAGATTTTACGGGAACCTCAGGAGACAGGGATGCGAACATCAATGCCCCCTACTCCGTCACCCTCTCCTCAGTGTATTATGCTGTGAGATGCGTAACCGATCCGGATGTCCCTCCAAATCATGGTTGTTATGTTCCACTGTCCATCACCATACCTGAAGGCACTCTCCTGAATCCACGGAGAAATCGAGCCGTTTCAGCGGGAAATGTTGAGACATCCCAGAGGGTGGTTGATGTTCTGTTTAAAGCATTTTCAAAAGCTCTTCCAGATAAAATCCCGGCCCAATCCTGTGGGACAATGAACAATGTTATCATCGGTGGACTGGATGGAGGGAGGGCATTCACATACTACGAAACCATAGGAGGTGGACAGGGTGCCCGTCCTGGAATGGATGGTCAGGACGGGATTCATGATCACATGACCAATACTGCAAATACTCCGATTGAAGTGATAGAATCAACCTATCCTCTTTTTATTGAGAAATACGAGCTGATCCAGAATTCATGTGGTCTCGGAAGGAACAGAGGGGGTCTTGGAATAAGAAGGGCAATAAGGATTCTCAGCGATACCGCGGTTCTGTCCATCCAGTCAGACAGAAGGAAATTCAGACCCTCCGGGCTGTATGGTGGGGAAAATGGAATGGCCGGAAGGAATTACGTTGTGAGAAATGGTGAGATTACAGCACTGCCTTCAAAGATAACTGTAAGGTTAATGAAAGATGACGTGGTGGTGATAGAAACTCCGGGAGGAGGGGGATTCGGGCCGGTTTCGGAAAGAGACAGGAGTAATGCAGAGAAGGATATCCGGGAGGAGAAGGTTTCCTACGATAGATACAGACATCTCTTAAATGATCTCAATCCGCTCTAAACAACCACCATAAAGTTTATTACTCCCACATGCGTAAACTGGCTGAGCCGAGGTGGCCGAGTGGACTAAGGCGCAGGCCTTGAGAGCCTGTGTCCCTCCGGGACGCAAGGGTTCAAATCCCTTCCTCGGCGTCCAATTATTAGCTCTTTAAACAGTTATTTTCCTGCCTGAGATACCATTAAAAAGCCTTGTTATGCTGGTTGTAGTTGACGATCAAACATAATCCCCCTCTATTTTGAATATTGCCCTCCTCGATCATTTCATCTTGGACTTAAGAGGTTTGCAATGTTTCTGGATTGCAATCTCTCGAAGGTAGTATAGTCCTTTTTTTAAGTTTTTTTGCTATTTTAAGGAACCTATCGAAGAAAACTGCCTCATATATCATAACTCTTCGAAAACAGCTTTTATCTCATCCAAATTCTCACATCTCTTGAATTTGCCTTCATCAAGATCTTTTAACCCTCTTTTGATGCTCTCAATAAGTTCTTCATTGCCGTAGATTAAAAGCTCATCTCTTAGCTCTTCAAGTTCCTTTTTTCAAGCTTCTCAATAAGCTCTGTTATCATTAACAATATCCACCAGCACTTTAAGGGTCATAGTATCACCATCAGGTTTAATCCCCTAATATTTAAAAATGCTTTTTAATCCCTGAGTCCAATCTCTGCTTAATATGGTGAAGTGGTTTGATGGATCCTTTTAATGAGCATAATCCCTGATACTGAGACGATTGCAACAACATCCCATGGGCTTTCAGATTACTCTCGCTACAGATTGGAATGTCGTGGTGATTCATGCAGACAATTACAAGATTAATGGAGAAAAGAGGGATGTCATCCGTTTATACCGGGTGTTACGGCAATTAGCACAGAAAAGAACTGTTGATGAATTTTTATATAACCTTTTTATCGCAGGGCATATCATCTAATCTAAAGGTATTGAACCATATTTAAATTCTTGGGAATGGTAAAATTTATTTAGTATATGTCCAAAATAACCTGTATGGGTGAAATCTTCCGCAGGGATGTGGGTATCAGAAATCTGATCCCGATAGGTCATGAAATCGCCAGAGCCATTGAAGATCCGATCAGAATTTCCATACTGGAAATCCTCTCGGAGAAAAGCTGTTCAATTGTGGAGATAGCAAGAGAACTTGAAAAAATTGGAATCAGGAAATCTCCAAACACAATCAGGCATCATGTGGACGTTCTGAAAAAAGCGGGTTTAATTGAGCTGACCAGGCTTGAAGATGTCAGAGGTGGTGTGCTTAAATACTACGGTTCAAATACCCGGGTTCTTCATCAGAACATACCTGAAGATTTTGAGGAAAAAATGGAAAAGGCAATCGAAGATGTCAGTGAAGAAATTGAGAGAATTGTTCAGAGGATTGGTGAAAGATACGGAAATGAGGTTATGGAAATGGCAAGAAATCTTAAGGACTGTCCTCACTGTAGCGACGAGCATTTCGTTGAATACGTCCTCGTTCAGATTTTCAACAGGGCAATAGCCCGGCTTTCAGGAAAGATGTCCATCAATCGAGTTGATGATGTGCATTAAGAAGGGAGAAGATGGTGGTAGAGACTGATATATCGAGGTATCAGGTTAAGATAGGTGGAATTGCCTGCTCTTTCTGTGCAAATACCATACGGAAAGCTCTGATGGGAATGGATGGGATTAAAAGAGTAAGCGTCTCCTTATCTCATGAGGAGGCCCTTGTTGAATACGATCCGGCCCTCATTCATCCCGGAGAGATCAATGAAGTGCTCATAAACCTGGGTTATACTGTGAGAGATCCATCAAAGCTGAGGAGCTTTGAAGAGGAAGAGTTCGAGCTGAAAAAAGAGAGGAAAAGACTTATCCTGGCGGGAGTGGTGGTCGGAATTTCAATCCCCATGATGATCTCCATGTGGATCGGGCTTATGAGATGGTGGTTCCCTTATCTGATGTTCTCCCTGGCGGTTCTGAATGTCTTCGGCCCCGGCTGGTACATATTGAAGATGGCGTACCACTCTTTAAAAAGGGGGATATTCAATCAACACGTCCTTATGGAACTTACCGCTTTTGGCGGTCTTGCTGGAGGTTTGCTGGGCAGTGTATTTCCAGAGTTTCCCCAGGCCGATTTTTTTGCGGTTACCATTTTTGTCACAGCATACCACATCCTCTCCGGATACACATCAATGCTTGTAAGGGCGAGAAGCTCGAAAGCGGTAAAAATGCTCCTCTCCTTACAGCCAGCACTGGCAAGGGTTGTTTCCGATGGGAATGAAAGGATGGTTTCTGTGGAGAACCTGAAAAGAGGGGATGTTGTAAGGGTAAAGCCTGGAGAGACAATTCCGGTTGATGGTATGGTGGTTCAGGGTGAAAGCAGTGTCGATGAAAGCATAGTTTCTGGAGAATCTATTCCAGTGGAGAAAAATCCGGGCGATGAGGTGATTTCAGGTTCAATAAATTTAACGGGCTCTCTCCTGATCGAGGTAACGAGTGCAGGAGAGGAGAGTTTCATTTTCAGGGTTGCAAGATATGTTGAGGAGGCAAGAGCTCTGAAACCGGGCATTTTACAGCTTGTTGACAGGATTCTGAAGTATTATATCCCTTTTGTAATCTTTTTCTCGGTTCTGGCATTTACTGTGTGGACTCTTGGGTTATGGATCGTTACAGGAGGAATTGATCTAAAGAGGGCTGTTTATGCCTCTCTCTCAGTATTCATTATGGGATATCCATGTGCTCTCGGAATGTCAACACCCCTTGCTGTGATGAGGGGTGGTGGTGAAGCTGCTTCCAAAGGAATTCTTATGAGGAGTGGAGAAGCATTTCAGGCCTTCAGGGAGGTAAGGAAGGTTGTTCTGGACAAGACTGGAACGCTTACAGAGGGTGAGCCTGAGGTTACTGAAGTAAGAGTTTTCAATGGAAATGAAAGGTATCTCCTTGCCATTGCCGGGGCTCTTGAAAGAAATTCAGAGCATCCGGTTGCCAGGGCCATACTCAGGGAGGCTGAGAGAAGAGGAATATCCATCAGGGAAATATCGAACTTCAAAAGCACCGCAGGCTCCGGTGTGGAAGGGATTCTGGATGGTAAGAAGGTAATGGCGGGAAGTGTCAGGTGGATAAAAGAGAATGGGATTGGGAATGGTGAACTTCTATCAGAAACGGGTGAAATGGAGGCAAAGGGACAGACCGTTGTGGTGGTGGCAGTTGATGGGGAACTCATCGGGGCAATAGGTGTGTCTGACAGATTGAGGGAGGATGCAGTGTATGCAATCCGGGAAATAAAAAAGCTTGGACTGCAACCTGTGATGGTCACCGGAGATAATGAGAGAACAGCGAGAGCTGTTGCAGAAAAGCTTGGTATAGAGGAGGTGATTGCAAATGTTCTGCCCGAGCAAAAGGCCGAGCAGATAAGGAAATTTCAGGAAAAAGGCCACAGGGTCGCCATGGTGGGTGATGGCATAAACGATGCACCGGCCCTGATGCAGGCTGATGTGGGGATTGCCATAGGAACAGGGGCTGACATAGCAATTGAAAGTGCAGATGTAATCATAATGAACAATCGGATCACAGCGTTTGTTGATGCCTTTAACATAGCCATGTCGAGCTATAAAAAGACGGTGCAGAATCTCGCTATCGCTTTCACCTTCAACGGACTGGGTGTACCCCTCTCAGTTACGGGACTTGTTCATCCCGTCTATGCCATGATGGCCATGGTCGGGAGCGTTTCACTCATTCTGCTGAATTCATTTGCAGGGAAGATTTTACGGAATAAATAGGCAGTTTGAGTTTAATGGCATGGCATCTTAATTTTTCAGTTGCTTGATATCGAAATCCTCACGTCTGAATGCTGTGGCAGGTGTCGTCCACATTCATCAGCAGATATGGGTGGGTGAAATGCATCATTTTTTCCACGAAAGCGTTACGTTGAACCGGAGAATCAATTCCATGAACTTACTCCCCGAAAGGCACGGAAAAGATTGGAAATCCGGTTATGGCACGGAATTAACTAAAGTTCGAATAAGCCGGATGTGATCGGGAGCATGCATGGCTCACTTCAACTCTCATTCAAAACCGGGTCTGCCAATCTTTCCGTACACCCTCAATCCGGCAATTGTTCCCGCAACGAGATTGAAGTAGTACATCACGATCCTCCACACAAGAACGAACATTCCCATAATGCCCGGAGGCGCCACGGGGGAAAAAAGGGCAAAGGCCACACCCTCTGCAACTCCACTGCTCCCGGGTGTTAGGGGGAGGAGCACGATAACGTAAACGAGCAGCTGAATCATCATTATTTTAAGAGGGTTTGTGTGAATGCCGAAGCCGAGAAGAATGACCCAGGGTACAAGTAAATCCAGAATCCAGTTTCCGAGTGTGCCCGCATATGCAGTGGGTATAACACTCCCCTTTCTCTTCAGGAGAAGTCTGATGGATCTGTAAAATTCGTCTATCTCCCTTTCGAGAGACGTGTAAATCGGATCAGGATTCCTTCCGGTAATGTACTCAAAACCCGAAAGCAGTTTACGGAGAATCAGTTTCAGGGCAGATGGCCTTGAAGCAAGAACAATGAACGCAAGAGAACCCGTGGATATAATCACAAGGGAAAGCCGGATAACGGATCCCAGGAGACCGTTCATATCCGACTTCAGAAAGATGAGGGCGATAACCGCAAGCGCCAACACGGTGATCAGATCGAGAAACCGCCCCCCAAGAATTATCGCAGTAGCCTCTCCGTAAGACATGCCCTTCTTTCTCAGAATGTAGATCCTCAGAGGTTCACCTCCAGCAGATGAGGGGGTTATACCTGCAAGAAACAGACTTGGAAGGAGAGCCTCAACAGCATCTCTCAGGCTGATATCTTTTCCCATTCCCCTTGATAGCTGTTGAATTCTGCTACTCCAGGCTATCAATGCAGAGAAATGAAGTATGAATGCCATTACAAGGTACTTGGCATCTATCATATAAAATGAAATGTGGAATGAATGGGAATAAAGCAAAATAAAGAAGAGGGTAATCGTACTTAATGAAACTGTAATCACAAGGGCCCTTGTCGCTGATCTCAAGCTCTCACCCTATATTTTCCAGTCCTCGACCTTCAGTTTACTCCTGTCTCTTGTTCCAAGCACCCTTATAAATGATATGAAATAAAGACTCATGAGGACGGGAGAATATATGAAATAAAACACGAACATCTCTGCAAGTCCTATGGAGTTCCACCTTATTCTCCGTGAGATCAGGGACACAATAATCATCCAGATAATGAATGAAAAAAGCACAGGGAGGAGTTTTTCCAGAATTGATATCGAGAGGGTGATGGAGGAGAACATAACTGTCGCAATGGGAAGGGGAACTCTGAGGGCGAGGAGAATTATCACCGCAAGTATAAGCCTCCTCAGAACCGAGTTTGAAATAATTGAAAATAGAACGTAAAGCATGGAGGGAAACGAGAGGAGAAGTGATGGTATCCAGGCTCCCGGATTTTTCAAAATAAACCTCATATGATCCAGGAAAACGATTGCACCTCCAGTTCCCCATCTCTTCCTCTGAATGTACCACTCCCTCAGGGATGAGGGAGCGAGGGTCATCACTCCCGGATTGACAAGGCCCACTTTGACCCCCATCTCTGAAGCCCGCATCCCGAAGTCTATATCTTCCGTTATTGTGGCATGGAACCCTCCAATTTTCCAGAAGAAATCTCTTTTTACAGCAAAACATGATCCATTCAGGGCTATGAGTAGATTGAACCTATGAGAGAGCAAATTGGATAGAAATGAGTTCATATAATCAAGATTGACAAGTCTTGAAAGAAATCCCGAATCAAGAATCTCTTTTCTGATGTCAACAAGATCACGGGATTTTATTTTTTCCGAGATGTGAGTGAGAAGATCCGGGGGAATTTTCACGTCGGAATCAATAAAAAGCAGGACATCCCCTCTTGAAATAGATGCAGCGGTGTTCAGAGCACTGACCTTACCCCCTCTCTCTTCCCGTTCAATTACCCTGGCATATTCTCTCCATCTGTTCATGTTATTCTTTGTTTCTTGATCAGGCTCGTCGACAACAATTATGATCTCTTTCTCCGGATAGGGATCGCTGATGATGCTTGAGAGAATATCATCAACAAAATGGGACTGTCTGAACACCGGTATGATGACACTGATCAGCATTTAATTCCAAAATACAGAAGGGATATATTTTAATTTTTGCCCGTTAAATTGTGCTGCAACCCGATACCGTTCCGTTAGAAAAATCCGTTATTGCCGGAAAATTCAGAACAAGAGAAAGGTTTAAGTTCTGGCTCATTAAGCTCACATCCGTGAAAAGATCGCTCCCGATGGTGGGTGACAGGAAATTCAATATCGGAAGGTTACTTATCGGGATCGGAATATTTTTCTCCATATTTTCAGCGATAATGCCTGCAAGCGTTCTCAATGATTTGAAAAATGGAATAAATCCCATCATCTCGTTTATCACATCTCTGACGGGTTCAATCCCTGATAAAATGAGTTATAGAGGAGAATTTGTGTTTCTGGGCATGGTTGCCATAATTTCGGGATTGCTCGTGGAGATATTTGTTATTTACAGCGATATCCGGAGATATGACATGGAAAAAAAGGCGCTGCGCAATCTCAAGATGAAGATGAACATAGTCTTCACGTTTCTTGTTTCATTTTTCATTTCGAGGTTCTATGTTGTTCTTTTCAGACCTGATGTGGACCCGGTTTATGGATTGTGGATAAGGGGATTGAGAATTCATCATTTTGTTATAGGCGTTCTCCTTCTCATCACCTCTGGTGGCATGGGCCTCCTTCTTGAAAGCAGGTGGAAGATGGCAGGTGGCATACTTTATGGGGCAGGACTCGGTCTTACCGTTGACGAGTTCGGCCTTCTCATAACATCGGGTGATTACTGGAGCAGTATATCATACACCTTTTTCGTCCTGCTGGCCCTGATTCTCCTGAATATTATCCTGCTCGAGGCCCACTCCATCAGGAAGAACATGATCGTTGCGGGAGGAAAGTCTGATAGCCCCATTTTGGACACTCCTGAATCAGGACACAGATAGCCCATGTAATCATGAGAAGTCATGGTAAGAGGTGAAAATTTGAGAATTGCATCAATAGTACCGGTTGCAGAGTCAGAACCCCTTCATGTAATCGAAAGATCCGTCCTATCACTGAAAGCAATGGATTGTCAGGGTTTTATTCACGATATTTACTATGTTGTTGATGTGTCGGACAAGAGCGATTACAGAATATCGCGGTTGAAAGACCTCGGAGTTCATGTTATAGCTCGGAAATCGAGAGGAAAAAGGGCGGGGGCGATAAACGACGCGCTTGAGGTGATCGGGAGATACGGTTATGTTGCAGTGTTCGATGTGGATTCCAGACCGGAGAAAAATTTTCTCAGGGCATGTCTGAAGAGAATGGAAGAGGATGTTTTTATTGTTTCCACTCCTCGAAAGATAACCAATGAGGAAGAAACGCTGGTAACCCGGGTTGTATCTCTGGAATACAGCATTATTGGCTTTCTTTACAGAAAATTTTCAGGAGGATTCCTTCAGTTCAACGGGTTGATAGGACTCCTGAGATACGATCTCCTCAGGAAGTTCAGACTTGATGAGAGCAGAACATGTGAGGATGTGGACTTCACAACCCGTATGTATCTGAAAGGATACAGGGCAGATTTTGCCACAGAAAGCACTGTGGGAGAGCAGGCACCCAGAAACTTACGTGATCTCATCTCTCAGAGGGTAAGATGGTACACCGGAGCCCTTGAAATGCTTGAGTATATGAGAGATATGTTTAAATCACATCTATCCCCGGAAATCAGGATTCAATGGCTGTTTGCAATGGTAATTCCCCTTGTAATTCTCATATTCTTGCCATTGAATTTCCTCTCTCCCCTTTTTACATGGAAGAAGACCGGAAAATTGATAGCCACCATAAAGCTCTCGGCTGGACTGGTATTTCATACTATACTTTTACAGCTATCTGCATTCCTGGCGGTGTACAGCCGGATGAAGGGAAAAAAGATCAACTGGTCTCCCCCGGAGAGGAGCCTGTCATGACTTATCCATCCTTTTTCTGATCCTTTCAAGCTCCAGAAGTGCACTCAACCCCCATACCGAGTCTTCAGGGGTGGAATAGCATGGTATTCCGTTCATCTGGAGTCTCTCCATTTCTGGTTTCACCACATCATTTTCAGCGGGATAGCAGATTATCAGGGGTTTACTGTGAGACCTTGCGACCTCTATGATTTCGGGCGTGGGAAATCTCCAGTTCTTATGCTGTATGGTTATGGCCAGAACCATGTCAACACCGGGATCGCTCAAAACCGCAGAAAGGAAAAATTTGAAGTCATCAGGCAGAAATCCAAAAGCAGCGACATCAAGAGGGTTTTTTATAACAAGGGGTGGGTTATCTCCCATTCTCTCCCTTATCCTCTCAAGTGTGCTCTGTGAGAATTCCGGAATTTCACATAAGTTTCCAAGAGCATCCAGGACGGTTAGAGAGGGGCCAGCAGAAATCGTAAAAATTGCAAGTCTTCTTCCCTCTGGAGCCTGGCACAGCGCCAGGGCTTTGGATTTAGCAACCAGTTCACGAACAGAACCGGCCTGTATAACACCGTACTGTCTGAATGCACCCTCGTAAGTCCTCTGATCTCCAACAGAACTTCCGGTATGGGTTAAGGCGGGAAATTCCACCTTTTTCGATCTTCCTATTTTGTACACCACCACGGGTTTACGGGGAACTGCTTCTCTGACGGCATTGAGAAAATCTCTTACTCTTTCAGTCCCCTCCATGAAGATGGCGATGACGTCGGTCCCATCATCTCTGGCAAGGTATCTCAGAATATCTGAAAAATCAAGTATGGCACGGTTTCCCACGCCAACCCATTTGTTTATCCCTGCCCCCTCGTCCATCATCTTGTAAATTATTGACAGGCCAACTCCCCCACTCTGGGATATCACAGATATGTTTCCCTTTTTCAATCTCATGGGGTAAAATGTGGCATAAAAATCGTGATCCGTGTTGATTATTCCGAGAGTATTCGGACCGAGGAGGGGTATTCCGTGTGCCCTGGCTCTTTCAACAAGTTTTTTCTCCAGTTCTCTCCCTTCCTCTCCGACCTCTCTGAAACCCCCCGCTATTGAAATGATTGCCCTGACACCTTTTTCAGCACATGAATCCACTATTTCAGCAGTGCTGTACTGGTTAAGGGCGATGATGGCGAGATCGATATCGTCATCTATCTCTATGATATCCGGATAAACATCAAGACCAAGAATCTCATCATATCTGGGATGAACTGGATAGATCTTCCCCCTGAATCCCCCATATACGATACTTTCAAGACAGTTGAATCCAACCTTATCGGGAGTGTTTGAAGCACCTATAACCGCGACGGATTCGGGATAAAACAGGGGATTAAGCCTCATGAACTCTCCCCGAGTATGATAAGAGCATCCACAACCTTTGCCTCTTTTTCCACCATAACGGGGTTGAGGTCAAGCTCCACCACATTCTCCCTTTCCATCACCGTGCATATCTTCAGCAGTATTTCCCTGATCTCCTCCACATTGGCAGGGGGGATGTTTCTGTATCCTTCCAGGATTCTGTATCCCTTTATTTCCCGTATCATTTCATCAGCATCATCCGGTGTTACCGGACAGATTCTGACAGAATAGTCCTTCAGCACCTCCGTGAATATACCTCCAAGGCCGAACATCACAACGTGCCCGAAAGCCTGATCGAGCTTTCCTCCTATTATAACTTCCACACCACTGCACATTTCCTGAATAAGAAATTTTTCACCGGGAAACTTCTCCTTCATTGAACTGAAAGCTTCATTTAACTCTTCATTGCTGTTTATCCCGGTTATAACACCTCCAACATCGGATTTGTGGGTGATCTTCTCCGAGAGAACTTTTAGAACAGCAGGATAGCCATTCTCAGATATGAATTCCATTGCCTGATCCAGATCCTCCACCACCCTTTCCCTGACCGTCTTTATCCCATATCTCTCCAGCAACCTCTTGGATTCATATTCGTTAAGGACACGCTTTCCGCTCATCGTGTGGTGGTTTTATGTGGGATTATATAAGCATACCGTTATCTCTGACATCCTCCGGTATCAGGGCACCCCCGTCTTACCGCTCATTTCATCGATTTTCTCTCTTGCCATTTCTTCAAGGAGCATGAAGATCTCCCTAATCTTCCCCGCATCCAGGCCTCTCTCAATCGCCATGTCCATTACATGATCGTGGCCAGACTCTTTTTCCGGATTTTTTAGCCTGAGTTCCAGACGGCGGGCAATCAGATCAATAATTCTGGAGTCGATCTCCTCGATACTCTCCATGTTCCTGAATTCGAGTTCATCGTAGTTAAACTTTACATCATATCTATAATTATAAATCCTATCAATTATAAATCTAATTGAAAAGTTATTTATAATCCAACCGTCAAGACCTTGAATCGACAAATAACATTGAAAGGAGGTGTTAAATTGCCAGCGGTTGTGGATCCGGATATATGCACTGCATGTGGAACCTGTGTTGAGGAGTGTCCTGTCGGTGCAATAGAGCTGAGTGATGTTGCTGTGGTCGATCCGGATACATGTACAGAATGCGGTACATGTGTCGATGTATGTCCCAGCGAGGCAATAGAGATGCAGTAACATCCCATTTCCTCTCATTACACGTAGCTCCGAGTTTATTTCCGGTTAAATTCGGGAATAAAGGTCATCAGGTTCATGCCTGATCTGATTTGAGCAAACTTTGTTCGGTTAATTTGATACTTCCGGTTTTTCCCCGTGGTATGAGCCAGCACTGTGGATTTAAGGTGATGGTCGGGAAATCTCATCCTGATGGGGTCTGGAGCTTTTCGAAAGTTGAAAATGAAGTACATCCATTTTGTCTGGTTTTCAGACCTGTATGGAGCGTTTCAGATTTTTTAAGGGAATGGAATTTCAGAATTCAATCAGATTCGGATCAGTATCGGGAACATTCAGAGTCATATCATACTGTCAGTTAAAGGAAACCTCACACAAAAAGCTTATCTTATCAGAATTCATGTTATCCTGTGAAGAGGAGAGAGTTTCTTGGAGTTTCAGCCTCCCTTCCTGTAATCATCTCAGGATGTATTTCCAGAAAAAGGAGGAGAGAACATACAATGAGTAACTCAGGAAAGGGCTCGAAAGTGTATGTGATAAGAACAGAGGACAGGAGGGAAGGACTCTCTGAAATCCTGCGAAATTTCAATTTTAAAAGACTCGAAAGAAAAAAAGTTGCTTTGAAGGCAAATTACAACAGTGCAGACCCATTTCCCGCGTCAACACATCTGGAAACCCTCTCAATAATTGTGGATAGCCTTAAAGAAATTGATGCAGAAGTCGTTCTGGCTGAAAGAAGTGGAATGGGAAATACTCAGAAAGTCCTCGAAGATACGGGGGTGTATGGGTTAAGCAAAGAAAAGGGGTTTGATGTGGTGGTGCTTGATGAATACAATCGGTGGTACAGAGAAACTCCTGAAGGAATGCACTGGAAAAAGGGGTATCTGTTCCCGGAAATATTTGGGGATGTCGATGCAGTTATTCAGATATGCTGTCTCAAAACACACAGGTTTGGCGGGCATTTCACCATGTCCCTCAAAAATAGTGTAGGGATGATCGCAAAATACGACAGGGATGGATATAACTACATGGCAGAACTCCATTCCTCCCCTCACATGAGGAAGATGATCGCAGAGATCAATACATCATATCAGCCGTTTCTGGTAGTTATGGATGCCATGAAGGGTTTTTCTTCAGGTGGACCGGAATCCGGAGCTGTGATTGAACCAAATCTGATAATTGCAGGAAATGACAGGATAGCCGTTGATGCGGTCGGAGTCGCGATTTTAAGAATATATGGCACTACGAGGGAAGTTTCCAGAGGAGGCATATTTGAGCAGGAACAGATAGCAAGGGCAGTTGAACTCGGGCTTGGAGTGTCAGACCCCGGAGATATCGAGCCCGTTCCGTTGAACACTCAAGCTGAAGATATGTGTGACAGGATAGAAAGGACACTCAGAGAAGGATAGAATAATATTAAATATAAAAATATAAATAAATGATGGAGCCCAGTGGCTGTCACATCATGGGACAGTACCCGTATCCCGTGTATGTTTCATGCATCCAGGGTGGATATTCCGAATCCGGATTACCGAAGGTTTTTCCATTTACCTCAATGAAGTCTGGAAAGACGGTGTTATCTTCGACTATTCCCTTAACTCTGACCTCATCTCCTTCTGTTATTCCTGCACCAGAAATGAACCACCACGGCGCCATCACAAATTTCCCGTTATCGAGAAGAAATCCCATGTGGTATATGCCCTGAACTTTCCCGCTGATCTCTGCACTCAACTCCTGATCCTGACTGTAATGGGCTGACGCCACATTAATGGCCACCAGTACCAGCAACATAGCTACAAGAGCCTTTATACTGTTTTTCATATCGCACCACCTCAAAGTAATATGGAATCAGAATCCAGATAGATGTAATCCGAAAAACTTTCATCTGGATCATGGCGGTAACCTGGTTTTTTCGTTTTCAATCCAGCAGAATCGTTTATTCAGAGCATGGAGTTGATCAGATCGTTTCAATAAAGGATGTCTTCGTGTCAGAATGAATCCGGGATGCTGTTTCGTTCATGGGGTGGAGATGGAAGAGGAGAAGGATAAATATTAAAAGGGTGGCGTTCAGTGAGATATTCTCATGGGTAGAGTATGGAAATTTGGAGATGATGTTGACACGGACATGATAATTCCGGGAAAGTACCTGGTGTTTAACGATCCTGAAGAGCTGGCAAAGCATGCTTTTGAGAATGTCAGGAAGGAATTCTCATCTCAGGTTAAACCGGGTGACATCATCGTGGCTGGAAGAAACTTTGGCAGTGGTTCAAGCAGGGAACATGCCCCCCTTGCTCTCAAGGGTGCGGGAGTGGAATGGATTATCGCAAAATCATTTGCAAGGATATTTTTCAGGAACTCAATAAATATAGGGCTGGGACTAATCGAGCTACCCGACACAGATTATATTGACGATGGTGACGAGGTTATCGTTCTCCCTGAAGAAGGGATCATAGTGGATAAAACGAAGAACACTGAATTTGAGTTCAGAAAAATGCCTGAGTTTCTGAGGCAGATCATTGATGCAGGTGGCCTGATAAATTTTGCCAGAGAGATGGTGAGAAAATGAAGATAGCTGTTATTCCCGGTGATGGAATTGGAAAAGAGGTTATGGATGCAGCTCTTCTAATTCTTGAAAAACTCGATCTCGGGCTGAGCTGGGAGGTGTATGAAGCGGGAGATCACGTCAGGGAGAAAACCGGTGTCGCTCTTCCAGAGGAAACTCTTCGCGGGGCCAGAAAAAGCGATGCAGTGCTGTTTGGAGCGGCTGGTGAGACGGCTGCAGAGGTTATAATAAGACTGAGACAGGAGCTCAACACATACGTGAATCTCAGACCAGCAAAGGCCTTCAAAGGTGTGAACTGCCTCCATCCCGGAGCGGATATGGTGATAGTCAGGGAAAATTCCGAATGCCTATACAGGGGAATCGAGTTTACTGCGGATGACGGTGTTACCGTTGCCATGAGGGTGATTACGGAGAAAGCAAGTGAGAGAATTGCCGAGTTTGCCTTCAGTTACGCAAGGAAAAATGGAAGGAAGAGGGTGAGTTCAGTTCACAAGGCAAACGTGATGAAGCTGACGTGTGGAACCTTCAGAGATTCATGCAGAAAGGTCTCGAAGAGATACGCGGATATTGCATACGATGAGTACTATGTTGACGCGGCAGCAATGTTCATTGCAGTCGATCCCGGAAGATTTGATGTGATCGTGACAACCAACCTTTTCGGTGATATCCTCTCTGATATAGCTGCGGGAGTGACCGGTGGTCTGGGTCTAGCTCCATCAGCCAACATCGGAGATGAAAGGGGCATATTTGAACCTGTACATGGAAGTGCACCGGACATAGCAGGGAAAGGCATAGCCAATCCCACCGCCATGATCCTCAGCCTCTCACTAATGCTGAATCACCTTGGATTTGAAGAGGAGAGCAGAAAGATCGAGACAGCCCTCGGGAATGTCATTGAAAGGGGTAAGGTTACCCCGGATCTGGGAGGTTCTCTCAAAACAATGGAGATGGCAGAAGAAATTGTCAGGGTTATTGGAGATCTGAAATCAGGGGAAAATGCCTGAGAATGGTGGAGATGTGCTGATGATTGACGAGCTGTTGAAACTATCGAGAGAAATTTCCCATGCCGTGAAATATGAGGTCGATTACATAACCGAGAAAGGTGATGGCGGAAAGGTTGTTGGAATGGGAGCAGATGGAACTCCCACGAGCGCTGTGGATAGAGTTGCAGAGGAAGTGGTTCTCGACATACTGTATGAGAAGGATATGCCCGTAAAGGTGGTGAGTGAAGAGGCGGGAGAGGTTGTTATTGGAAGAGAACATGAAATGGTCCTCGCTCTCGATCCGGTGGATGGAACATTCAATGCAGTGAGGGGTATCCCTTTCTATTCCATCTCCATGGCTTATTCAAATTCAGATAAATTTGAGGATGTCTTTTTTGGATATGTCTTTGATCTATCTCTCGAGAATGAATATTACACTTTTCATGGCTCGGCATTCAAAAATGGAGAGATAATAAAGGTTTCACCCAAAAAAAAGCTTGAAGATGCGGACATAATTTACTATGGAGGGAATCAATCACTGCTGGAGAATGTAAAGAGGACCAGATTGTTCGGCTGCGCCAGCCTCGAGTTATGCCTTGTCGCTGAGGGTAAAATGGATGTATTTTACGATTGCAGAAACAAGCTAAGGACGTTCGATGTTTCGGCGGGTGTTGCCATAATCGAGTCGGCTGGCGGAACCGCCACGGATGAAAATGGGAAAAGAATAACAGGAAAGATATCTGTGGATGAAAAGATAAATGTGATTGCATCCAACACGTTCCTTCATTCCAGAATCATGAGGGTCTGTAATGAAAGTTGAAAAGGTGGGTATAATTTCGAGAAGGGATGCGTATTCCCTTAAAATAAGTTCCCGGATCTATGAGTTTCTGAAAGACAGGGTTGATGTAACAACATCAAGGGAGCTCGGGAAGGTTGTTGGCCTGAATGACAGGTTCAGGCTCTCGGAATGTGATGTCCTGGTGGTTGTGGGTGGAGATGGGACCATACTGAGAACCCTTCATCTTCTCGATGTTCAGATTCCCCTGCTCGGGATCAATACCGGGGAAATCGGATTTCTTGCGGAAGTGGATTCAAGGAGATGGAGATCTGCAATTGAACAGCTTCTTGAAGGAGATTTTATTGTGGAGGAGCACAGCAGAATTGAGGCAAGTGCGGATGGTATCACATTTCCGCCTTCAATGAACGAGGTGGTGATCGTAACCGCACATCCCGCCAAGATGCTCGGGTATACCGTGATGGTCAATGGAGAGCTCCTTGATACCTTCAGGGCTGATGGCGTCATCTTTGCCACCCCCACAGGATCAACTGCCTATGCTATGAGTTCGGGCGGTCCGATTGTTGATCCGAGCCTCAACGCCATAATCATCGTACCTCTTGCTCCCTTCAAGCTGAGCGCAAGACCATGGGTTGTGCCTGATTCCTCTCTCATTGAATTTGAAATGGAAAAGAGAGGGAGAGAGGCGATTATATCGATCGACGGTCAGGTTTCCAGAAAAATAAGGCCAGATCAGAAGGTTGTAATTAGAAAATCTGAATCTTCGGCTTATTTTGTATCTCTCGGAAAGAGTTTCTATGAGAAGATGAAGGATAAAATCAGAAAGATTTACTGAAGGTTTTCTGGCTCTGAGCCATCACTTCTTTCAATTTCATCCATCATGCATTCAAATATCTTTGAAATTACCGTGTGGTATCTGAAGTGGTTTTTCAGCATCATCATGATTCGCTTTCTGGAATATTCGTCCACCTCGAAATTCACATCTCTGTACTTCACATCCTTGAGAATGAGACCGTAGGGTGGAGAGGGCTCGAGATGCTCCTCATATTTTTCTGGATTAAGCATGTCCTCAAACCATTCTATCTCCCTCTCCATGTATCCAACCTTTTCAAGACCCGATATTATGTTCCTCACCATGTTCCATGTGAAGCTGTTGGCAGAGATATCAATGGTAACAACAGGACCCTCAACTCTGATCTCAACCCTCTCAACTGTCCTCAAATTGGATTTTCCATCTTTTTCCGGTTTCCTTGTAAAATTACTGAAATCATGAGTGCCGACGAGGAGTTTAGCAGCTTCCCGAACCCTTGAAATATTCAACCCTTCAGCATAGAGCACGTATCTGTATTCCCTGCTCAGTGCATCTCTTCTTGGATCAAACGAATCATCGACTATGGCCCTCGCCCATACAAATATTGTATCGGGAAGATGAGAGTTGATTATCCTCGGGAGGGTCTGCTTTGTATCTTCGACATCGAAAGCCACAACCTGACCGATTGCGTGTACTCCAGCATCTGTCCTTCCTGCACTTGCAAATCTGGCTTCTCTGGGATTATCGAAGAGACCCATTTTACGGAATGCCCTGAAAAGATCTCCCTCAACTGTTCGAACGTTTTTCTGATACTGAGACCCTCTGTACTCAGAGCCTATGTATCCGAGCTTCAGGGCGACTCTCATTCTTCACCCGAAAGTTCTTTTCCAACAATACTCTTAACAAACTCCTGAATTTCCTTCATTTTTGAAATGACCATTTTCCTGACGTTGTTCTGCCCCTCGGTGAAACCTATTGCAGCTCCAACTATGAACAGAAAATCAATATCATCCAGCTGGTATCTCTCCTTTATCTGCTGTAATTCCTTAACTCTGCTCTCGGGAAGCCTGTCAATGATCTTCTCCTGTGTAATTTCCTTTTTGTAAAAAAGGTCCTCCTCATCTATGGTCCATTTTTCAATCATTTCATCGAAAGCATCCCAGAGTATGCTTTTTTTGTCATCAACATTCATCAAACCACCAGACTGATTCCACCCTTCATAAATTTGTATTTTTTGCTCTCTCTTCAAACTCCATGAGAGTGTTGAAAACGTCTTTAAGAACCTTTCTGAGAGGTGGTGAATCAAAGAATCTCATTCCGGTGATCTCATCTGACATTGATTTGTAGAGATTGCCTATGGATTCTATTACTTCTCCGGGGAGAGGTGGTGGGGGAGAACACAGTTTCCTCCAGTCACCCATGGATCTCTCTTTTGCCCTGCATATCTCATCGTACCACTGTGTTTTCCTGTAAATCATTCTCAATATCTCCTTGCTCACATGCCTTCCACCGTATGTAAACCTGCATTCATCGAGAGTTCCAACGGAATCGACGACCATAAGCTTTCTTTCTGAGTCAAAGGCCATCTCAATCTTCCCATCATCGTTCCACAGGCCAGCTTTGCTGATCCTTTCATTAACAACATTGCTGACAGTAGCCAGAATTTTCTTAATCTCTTCGATCTCTTCCTCGCTCAGCCCCCCCAGTTCTCTGGCCTCATCCCATGTAATGTATCTGTCGGTATCCTCCAGTTTTGTGCTGACATCGAATATGGGTTTTTCAAGTCTCTCTCCTGGATCTGGAATCCTGTTAAGGCCAAGATACTCTATTCTCAGTCCTTTTTTCAATCTCTCAAAAACCGAACTCCCCTCCGGAAGGGAGTTTCTGTAAATAAACTCAATAGGGATAAGATAGTTTCTTTCTGCACTGGCCACCGGAGTGTAATCATAACTCCCTTGCATAACGTTCGGTCGGATAACCCTCACAAGCCTGATCTCCATGACGTCTGAAGGGCCATCCAGTTCATCGAGGTGTCTCACTTTTCCATTTTCAACTATGCCGATGTAATGGGTACGCACGCCCCTTTCCTCGAGCCTTTCGAAAAAATAGGAGGATGTTACACACAATGCCCTTCCCTTATCGGGGATCTCATCCGGCATGGGTCCCCAGTCAAAGACAGAAAATCTATCCGAAAAGTGAAATCTTCCCCTGCCCATTTTTATTCCATGTGGTCTCTCAATCACCTCAAGATCCTTTACACTCCCCATTCAAAGCACCTGTTTTGAGTTGTACATCACGCTCAAATAGGTTTTGATACAGTGAATCTCATTCTTCATCATGCTCAAGTATCCGGACACCTATTCTGTTGTCACGGGTTATGAACACCTTTATGGGTGTCTTCAAAACTCTGTTTTCTACAACTTCTCCTGCTCTCTCTGCTATGGAAGATATGATCTCTACAGTTGTCAGTGGAACCTTTATACCCATTCTGTCTCCCTCTCTGTAGATAAAATCCGGGATGTTAAACAGATCCGTCCCGGAATGGACATGGATGCTCAGGATGGAGTTTATCTCCTCCCAAATGGAAATGGTATTCATGGCCTTTTCAATATTCTTCCTCGCCCTCTTCTCGATTATCGATATATTTGCTTTGGTGGTTCCCATTATTTTTGCTATCTCTTCCTGTGTCATGTTTCTGGCCCGTAACTCAAGTATTTTCCTCTGTAACTCAGTTAAAAATGATTCCATTAAACTCAACTGCTCCATCAACCTTTAAATATCTTTACCCGGTTTCAGATTTTCAATGAAACTTAAAATAGGCAGGACAAAATTACCCGTGTATTATCTTGGAACGAGCCCGTTCATAGGGGGTGGCCAGTTTGGGGAGAGAGCCAGAGGTTACAGAGACTACTGGTTGAAAAATCACGGCAATCTCGTCAGGGCATTTGAAATGGCGGGGGAGTATTCGGCAGGTGTTCAGGCCATACCATTTCCTGAAATACTTAAAGCTCTCAGGGAAACGGGAATTGAATGTATCGTTTCTGCAGGTATCAGGAATTTTGAAAAGGAGATTGATGAAATCGGGGATGTTGAATGCAAAGCTGTCCTCCTTCATGCATCAAGGGTTGATGGAAGGCTCAGAGAGGAGATTGAAAGATATCTTGAAATTGTGACTGAAACAGGATATATCGGCGGAGTTGCGACTCACAATCCCGTGAGAACTCTGAGAGAGGTAATGAACATTGAGCAGGCCATGTTATATCTTGTTCCCATAAACAGAATGGGAATTTTCATGGGAAATCGGGATCGGGTTCTGGAGATCGTGAAAGAGATCAGGGAAATGGGAAAAAAGGTGATTGCCATGAAACCTCTCGGGGCAGGGAGCCTTTCACTTGAGGATTTGGATTTTGCAATTGAGCATGCTGATGGGGTGGCAGTTGGGATCGGAACATTCAAAGAATTTGAAGAAACATTCAGTTATCTGAAAAGGAGGTATATGGCTTGAAGATAATAGCTTTTGCCGGAAAGCCTCTTGCAGGAAAATCAGAGGCGGCGAGAATTGCACGTGAGCTGGGATACAGGGTTATAGTGATGGGGGATGTGGTTAGAGAGGAAGTGATGAAAAGGGGACTTCAGATGGAGGACAGGATTGTAGGGAGTGTTGCCACAGAGTTAAGGGAGAAGGAAGGAAAGGATGTCATAGCAAGAAGATGCATACAGAAAATAAAAGATCAGGGGATCGATGATGACTCAATTCTCATCATAGATGGTATAAGAAGCATTGATGAGGTAAACAGATTTAAAAAAGAGTTCGGAGAGGATTTTATACTCATTTCCATAACCGCACCTCCTGAAATGAGATATGAAAGGGCGAGAAAGAGAAAAAGAGAAGATGATGTTGCGAGCATCGAGGAGCTCCTCGAAAGAGACAGGAGAGAACTTTCATGGGGGATGGGAGAGGCTCTGGAAGAGGCAGATATAAAAATTGAGAATACCGGAACCCTTGAGGATTTCAGAGAAAAAATCAGAAGACTTCTGGAGGATCTGGGTTGAAGCTGAGAATTCGCATACGGACGGTTATTAACCCCACTGAAGATGAAGAGAAGGTCAGGAAAGCCATTGAAAACATCTTTCCGGATGCAGAGCTGAAAAGAGAGGGAAGGTATCTGAGGGGTGAAACAGATTCTCCGGATGTGTTCCGAGAAAAGCTCAGAGCCCAGAGGATTCTCGATGCGGCGAGGGGCATGATGGTGAAGGGCAGAAAAAATGGGAGGACTGTGATCTATCTGAACAAACAGGCTGCATATGCTGGAAAGATAAATTTTACCGATGAAAATGCAATACTTTCCCCACTGGTTGTGGAAATAGAGAGTGATGATCTGGATCTCGCCATTGACTATCTGGCTCCTCCAACTGAAGATGGAAGGCCTGTGAAGGAGGTGGTGCCCTGAAACTTGGAGTGTCATACACAGGCTGGAAAAGAGAACCAGAAAAGCTGGCAGAATTTATTGATTGCACGGGATTAAAACACTGGGAGGTTGTTTTTGACTCAGGAAACATGAACAGAGAGGTGGAGATGGTCGAAGTCATCGTATCCTCACTGGATCTCGATCTGACTTTTCACGCTCCATTTTCAGATATAAACCCGGCAAGTCTGGATCCAGCTATGAGGGAAAAGAGCATTGAAATAATAAAGAGAGCTGTTGAATTATCTTCAAGGTTTTCGGATGTACTCGTTATACATCCCGGACATTTGAAACCATGGGGCTTCTATTTTCCCGATAAGGCGTGGGAACTGAACGTTAAGGCTTTCAGAGATATCGGGGGGTTTGCAGAGGATCATGGAATCAGGGTGTGTGTTGAGAACATGCCTGATATGAGGCATACCATGTGCAAGACCTATGAAGAGCTTGAAGGTCTGATCCACGCCTGCGAGGCGGAGTGCGGGATTGTATTCGACGTTGGCCATGCCAACACAACCGGATATGTAAAAAAATTCCTCTCAAAGCTGGATTTCATTTCCCATATTCATGTCCACGATAACGATGGTAAAAAGGATCTGCACAGGCCTCCAGGGGAAGGATGTGTTGAATGGGATGAGGTCCTGCCTGAATTGAAGAAGATGGATCATGGTCTCTGTGTTATGGAGATAAAGAGTTTCAAGGACGGATTTAAGGCTCTGGAATTTCTGAGAAATCACGGACTCAGGCTGTAGAACCAGCACCTGGCTGAAGGATAGCCTCCTTCTTTCTGTACACTATTGCCTGGAATTTTGCTATGGTCTCCCCATTTCTCATTACCGTCATGTCATAGAATCCCAGTCTGCCTGCAGATCCTGTTTCTTCCGCTGTAGCGGTGAGGATGTCACCTTCTTTCGCCCCCCTGATGTATTCAACAGATATGGATACTGCAAAGGCTTTCTGATTACGTGAATTGCTTGCAAAGGAGAATGCCACATCCGCAAGGGAAAAGATGTATCCTCCATGGCAGACCCCGTTAAAATTCAGATGATGTTTTTCCACCCTCCCTTCAACTCTTGCATAACCCTCTTTTACCTCCAGAATCCTGAAATTCATGTGGTTGAGATAGGGGTCTGAATTAAAAATTCTTAAAAGTTCGTCATTCATCCTTTCACCGCTTTCCGGCAAGCTTTCCTCCTATTTTCATGAAAGGTGAGCTCAGTTTCATCATTGTGCTCATCTTGATTATGGGGAATTTTGGAATTTTCGCAGGAAGTATTTTTCCGGGATTCAGAATACCGGCCGGGTCTGATCTTTTCTTGTAGTCCATTATCTTTCTAAGCCTGTCCTTCCCGAAGTAATTTTCTGCCTCATGTGATAACCATAAACCGGTGGAATAGGGCTTTCCTCCGAATTTTCTGGCGAGAGAGAGGATCATCATGGACTTCCCGAAGCTCATTCCAAATCTGAAATCCCTCTCGTCATCAAGGAAAAATGCAAGGACTGATGCGGAATTTTCGCCAGTAACCCACCCCTCAATTCCGATTGTGTAACCTCTGAGATCTTTTTCCACCGCGTTCAGAAATTCAGATATTCTTTCAACCGGGATTATCGCCTCTCCCGGCACAACTGAAGGTCCGAGTCTCTTCAATCTCATCGGATAGAATCTCTCATTCCATTCAAATTCAGAAACCTCTTCATCCAGAACCTCGCCAAGGTATTTTTTCACGATATTGCCCGTTCTCTCCACTTTCGTTTCATCTTCACCCTCAAAAGCGAACATGGCGGTGTATTTATCATCAATCTCCCAGTGATTCATCGCCTCCTGTTTGAGTGCAACGAATTCGGGAGTTGCAAAGTTAATGGTATAGGGTTGAGTCTCCGGGATCACTTCTCGTATTGCAGATTCCATTGCCTCTGCCGAAGGAAACTGGGCGACAATTGGAGTTACGGACTCGTACGGTTTGATCTTCAAAGTGACTTCTGTTATTATACCGGTTATACCTTCACATTCCGCGACAAGTTCTATTTCATCTCTTGAGTCCACCGAGATTATCTCTCCCTTTCCATCCACATACTCAATGCTTTCAATATTATCCACAACCGATCCATATGCAAGACTGCCAACACCCCATCCACCCTGAGCGACCCATCCTCCAACCGTTGCAGATGGAGCACTTGTGGGATACACCCTCAATGAAAGCCCCGTTTTATTGAGCTCTCTGTCGAGCTCCTTCCAGACCACTCCGGGCTGAACCTTTGCCAGTAAATTCTCTTTATCGATCTCGATGATCTCTCTCATGTAGGATAAATCAAGGACAATCCCACCATTTACCGGAACCGCACCTCCATATCCTCCGCTTCCAGCACCCCTCGGTACAATGGGAATCCGATGAGCCTTTGCAATCCTGACAAGTCTTGCGATCTCCTCTCTGGATTCAGGAAGAACCACCGCCTCGGGAATGGTTCTTAAAAGTAGATTGACCTGATCTGGAAGTGTTGCAAGATCATGAGAGTACAGAAGTGCCTCGTCGTAATCAAAACTGACTCTTTCACCAAAAACCTCCTGGAGGGCTTTGCGAGCATCGTTATTCATGGTCATCCCTTAACACAGTTAGAAAAGATTTATTTAAACCTTTGGAATTTTGTAATTGGGTGCGAATGTGAAAGATCCTGATCTCAGAGAATTTATAAGGATCCTTGATGAAAGGGGTGAACTTGCAAGGATAAAACATGAGGTAAGTCCCATTCTGGAAATAACCGAAATAACAGATAGAACGGTTAAAATGGGTGGAAAAGCTCTTTTTTTTGAGAACGTAAGGGGGTATGATACACCCGTCCTCACAAATGCTTTCGGCACAATGGAAAGAATGAAGATGGCACTGGGGTATAAAAGGCTTGAGGAGATAGGGGAGAAACTCGTCTCCATGCTCTATCCCGAGATAAAATCCCTGTCAGATGGTATAAAAGAGATAAAAAAGGTAGGGCAGATAATGAGCTTTTTTCCCAAAAAGGTAAGGGATGGGAGCTGTAAGGAGGTCATCATGGACAATCCAGATCTCACAAAATTCCCCATTCTTAAGTGCTGGCCTGGAGATGCGGGGAGGTTTATAACATTCCCCGTTGTTTTCACCAAAGATCCTGAAACGGGGTTCATGAATGCAGGGGTATACAGGATGCAGGTTTATGATGGGAAAACCACCGGAATGCACTGGCACATGCACAAGCATGGGGCACTACATTATTTGAAATCTGAAGACAGGCTTGATGTTGCTGTGGCCATCGGTGTTCATCCTGCAATTCTGTATTCTGCAACTGCACCTCTCCCGGAGGGATTCAATGAAATGGCCTTTGCCGGGTTTATAAGGGGAAAGAGAGTGAGGATGGTTGAATGCGAAACCGTTGATCTTGAGGTTCCTGCCCATGCCGAGATTGTAATTGAGGGGTATGTTAAAAAGGATGAGCTAAGGGTAGAGGGGCCATTTGGAGACCATACGGGATACTACACCCCTCCAGAAAAGTTCCCTGTTTTTCATGTCACCGCCATAACGCATCGGGAAAATCCGATATATCACTCAACTGTGGTGGGCAAACCACCTCAGGAGGATGCATTTCTGGGTAAAGCAACTGAAAGAATATTCCTTCCCTTCCTTAAAATGATGTTTCCAGAGATAGTGGATATCAATTTTCCTGTTGAGGGTGGTTTTCACAACCTCTGCATAGTTTCTATCAGGAAGAGGTATCCCGGACATGCAAAAAAGGTGATGATGGGTCTCTGGGGTATTGAGGGTACAATGCTCACAAAGATAATTGCGGTAGTTGATCATGACGTGAATGTGCACAATATGGGCGAAGTCCTCTGGGCTATCCTCTCGAGAATTGATCCGGATAGAGATGTGTTGATCATTCCATCTTCCCCGACTGATGTTCTTGATCACGCCTCAGGACTTCCATCTCTCGGATCAAAAATGGGAATAGATGCAACGCGAAAGTGGAAGGGAGAGGGATATGACAGAGAATGGCCGGATGAAATAGAAATGGATAAAGAGGTGAAGAGGAGAATCGATGATGTGTGGGGGGACCTCAAAAATATGCTATTAAAGTGAATCCGGAGTGATCCGATGCTCAGCAGAGAAAAAGAAAAGATTGAAAAATTGATAAGGCCTTTTGCGGTGATTGCCAGGAAATTGGGGCTGAAGCCCAATCATATCACCATGCTGGCTCTTATCTCAGGTTTTGTGAGCGCGTATTTCATTGTTCAGCATAGTTATCTCCCCGGGGC
>WAJW01000165.1 GCA_015523685.1 Archaeoglobaceae archaeon | reverse complement strand
GTAACTGCACAGCCCGGAGTTAGACTTTCTGAGCTGAATAGCGCGTTAAAAAAATACGGTTATATGTTCCCCGTTGATCCTGCCTCAACCAACGTTGCCACGGTCGGTGGTGCCATAAACACCGGTGCTGGGGGTCTCAAAGGGGCGAGATACGGGTCCATGCGTGACTGGGTTCTGGGGCTGGAGGTGGTTTTGCCCGATAAAAATGGTACGGTTTTGAATATTGGAAATAAAACTCTCAAGTGCAGGCAGGGGTATGATCTGGTAAGGCTGATCGTGGGAAGTGAGGGCACCCTCGCCCTTGTTACAAAGGCTTTCCTTAAAATCACGCCTCAGCCTGAGAATATAGTATTCAGTGCTTCTTTTTTCAAATCTCCGGAGGATGCCATGAAGGCCATAATCGAGATAAAGAGCAGGGGTATGAATCCGATCATCATGGAGTTCATTGACGAGGATGTTGTCAGGATGGGAAGGGAGGTCATGGGTATCGAAACCGGCGATGGCCACATGTTGCTTGTGGGTCTTGACTGTCCTGCAGAACTTGCAGAAAAATATGCTGGACTGCTTGTTGATATAATGAGGAATTCAGGCGCAACAGATGTCGATCATGCTCTCTCTGAAAGAGATGCTGAAGAAAGAGGTCTTATAGCCATCAGACGTGCCTTCTATCCCCTTGCCATCTCACTGGGAACGCAGGAATTTAAGGATTCCACCTCTCTTGTGATGATCGAGGATCTTGTTGTTCCCGTCTCCAGATTGCCAGAGGCCGTCAGGATAATAAAGGATACCGGGAAGAAGTACGGATTCACGGTGCTCACAGGCGGGCACGTTGGAGATGGAAATCTTCATCCCATGATATGGACTGATGTGGAGGACAGGGAAATGATGGAGAGGGCAGAGAGGTTCTATCTTGAAATCATGGAAAAAATTCTGGAAATAGGGGGAAGCATAAGTGCCGAACATGGCATAGGAGAGATGAAAAAGAAGGGTCTTGAGATGGAGTTCAGAATGCGTAAGTCTGAGAAAGCTCTTGAAATAATGAGGCAGATAAAACGGGTTTTTGATCCTGAAAATATACTGAATCCCGGGAAAGTGATATGAGGCGAATTGAATGATGGAAACCATATTCAGAGAGGTTGCAAGATGTTCCTTCTGTGGATTTTGCGAGCATTCGTGTCCAACCCTGAAGAGATCCATAAGACATTACGGCCCGAGGGGAAGGGTTCAGACTATACTTTTTGCCCTCAAATATGACATACTGACTGAGAAGAGTATTGAGGCGATATACACCTGTCTGGTTTGCAATGCATGCAGTATTCATTGCCCTGGAAAAATAAGGATAGCCAGTGTGGTGAGGGAGTTCAGGAAGGCCCTGAGAGATGGGAAGATTAAAAAAGGTGATAAAATACTTGAAGAGGTGATGTGAGTTGTTCAGGCCCGGAAAGCTGATTGAACTGCTCGAATCAAATATGGCCAGAACAGGAAATCCCCTCGGTCTGAAAAGGTCTCTCCTCTCAGAATGGCTCAGGGGCCTTCCGGATTTGAAAGGACGCGATGACACGATACTGTTCACGGGTCTGATGTACCAGCTCACACCGTACATAGAATTATCAACAAAATATCTCCAGAAAATTGAAAATTCTTCCCTTGAGAAGTTGTTTTATTTCTATGTTAAACTTTCAAAGTATGTGAATCCCTACAGGTTTTTAACTCTCCGGGGATCAGATATGGAGAGATACTCCGAATCTCTGAGAAGAATTTTCCTTATCCTGAAGAAATCGGGAATTGACTTTACCTATCGTGAGGATCTTGATGGATACTCCGGAATACTGCTTTACGATCTGGGAGATGACTCCGCCTTCAGCAGTCATGCTCAGGAGATTTCAGACCTCCTCGAGAATGCGGATGTTAAAAAAATTATCACAGTCGACCCTCATACTACCTATGCATTGAAGGTTCTTTATCCGGAATATTCCGGCCTGAAAGTTGAGGTAGCAAGCTATCTTGAAATACTCGCTGATGTGATTGATAAGGGGAGGATGGAAAATTTAAATGAAGTGGTTATCCATGATTCGTGCTACTATGCAAGATATCTTGACATAATCGAACATCCGAGAAAAATTCTTGAAAATATGGGCTACAGGGTTGTTGAACCTGAGAATTCAAGGGAAATGACATCGTGCTGTGGTGGACCCATAGAATCCATCTCACCCGTTTTTTCCCGTGAAATTGCAGAAAGCAGAATTGAAGAGCTGAGCTCTGCAGGGAAAAAGGCCGTTACGATGTGCCCGATTTGCATGGGTAACTTTGAGAGATGTGGATTTTCAACACATGATATCTCAGATCTGATATTCGGGGGTATGAATGGATCTGAACCATCTCAGGAATGAGATTGAAGAAAAAAGAAAGATGGTCAGAGAGGATATGGACAGATACATCGATATTTTTGTCAGATCACTTAAAGCCAGCTCCTCTGAAGTTGAGGTAACCACGGATCCAGAAGTTGTGGAGAAATACAGAAGGGATATTCAGGAGGATGGCGGAAACTCCATTGTCACATTTGCAGACAGCGCTTCAGTTAGCCCCGCCATCCTTTTTTTCACTGGACTTGAGCAGGAAATATCCACTGCCATGGCAGATCATCATATCTCTGTGATCCTTGCAGAGGATATCATGCCCGATGTGATCTCTGCATACAGACTTGCACTTCTGAAATCCATCGAAAGGGGCCATGGAGTTATTTTTGGATCGAGCAGTGCATCAAAAACCGCGGATATAGAGGGAAAGCTCGTATGGGGTGCTCACGGTCCAAAGAGATTCAGGGTGGTTGTGGTGAGGTGACAGGTATGGAATCCATCTACACTGCCCTTTCCAACCGGCCTGTCAGGGATGGTATAAGAAGAACCAGAGAAAATCTTTCAAAAAATGTGAAGGAAAATCTGAAGAAGTACCCTTTCCTTAAAAAATATGCGAGGGAACTGCGTGATGTAAAGCTGAAGGTGATAAACGATCTTGATTTCTGGATCGATCGCAGTATTAAAAAGCTGGAAGAAAATGGGGCTAGGGTTTTTTATGCAAGGGATTCCGAATCCGCCAGAAGAATTGTGGCAGAGATAGTTGGTTCCGGGAAGACGGTGGTCAAGGCCAAATCGGTTGTTTCTGAGGAAATAGGTCTCAGAGACCATCTGGAGGATATGGGGAATGAGGTCTGGGAGACTGATCTTGGAGAGCTGATAGTTCAGGTTAACAATGAAAAGCCCATGCACATGATAGTCCCCGCTCTCCATCTCTCTGAGGATGAGGTTATCAGAATTCTTGAGAGGGTCGGGATAAAAGGGAAAAATGCAGAGGAATGCACCGATAAGGTACGTTTATTTCTCAGGGAGAAGTTTCTCAAGGCAGATTTCGGGATTTCGGGATGTAATGCCTTCTCTGCAGAGAGTGGTTCGATTTTCCTGATTGAAAACGAGGGAAATATAAGGCTCTCCACCTCCGTTCCTGAAAAATACATTGCGATTGTGGGTGTGGAAAAGATAGTGCCCGATGACGAACACGCCATTAAATCCATAATGGTTCAGTCCGCCTATTTCGGTACCTTTCCACCTTCTTATATTAACGTAATAAGAAACAGACAACCGGGAGAGCTCTGTGTTGTATTCCTGGATAATGGAAGGAAGAGCACTGATGAAATTTTAAAAGAACAGTTGCTTTGCGTGAGATGCGGGAGGTGTCATCTTGAATGCCCCATTTTTCAGCTTACAGGAAATGTGTGGGGTGGAGAAACCTATGGTGGACCGATGGGGATGGGGTGGAGTGCAATAACGTCCGGCATCTCCTCCATTGAAAATGAAGTCTTTCTCTCTTGCCTGTGCGGTAAATGCAGAATTGTATGCCCGATGGAGATAAATATCCCCCGGATAATACTGCATCTCAGAAAACTTGCTGTTCGTCAGACCGCAAAATGAAATATCATGAGGGCGTATGTTATGAAGAAAACGAATCCAATTCCCAGAACTCTTGTGGGAATCTTTCCCTTTTTTATGTGGTACAGGATTATGAGGGACATGAATGTGGTTGCAAGGACGCTGAAATAGGCGTGAGTATCGAGGATCCAGGAAACTGTAAACAGACCTATTGCGGGATAGAGTGTTGAATACAGTATCTGCTCTCCTATGAGGGATGAGATTGAGAGAGTGTCTTTGCCTCTATAGGCCCATATCATGGCACTCATCGTTTCTGGAATTGCAGTTGCTACCGGTGCAAGAATTATTGCCATTCCCATTGCACTCACGTTCATGTGCCCTGCAATGTTGTCTATGACAGAAACAAGCATTTCCGAGCCCACATATAAGAGGACTATTGAGAGGGCAAGCTGAACAATCGCGGCCAGATCGGCGTTGAAAATCTTACACATGTACGGGTCTTCGGCATCGGTGGGTATGTCCACCTTTCTTCTCCTGTACATCATGCTCACATAATAAAAATAGAAAAATCCAAAAAAGAGCCCCATTAGAATCTGAAAATGTCTGAACCTGAATATATCAGGTAGAAGGACCATCGGAAATAAAACCGCCATGAACACATAGGGTATCATTAGGGCTCTCTCGACCTCAAGACACAGATCCTTTCTTCTTTTAAAAAACCATCCAAGCAGCATGGCGACAAGGACGAGACCATAGGAAATTGATGAAGCCATGAATGGCTGGCCAAAAAGGGTTCCTATGCCTATCTGCTCTCCAGAAGAACCCCCGTATGAAAAAACGGCAACAAGAAAAAGGACCAGTTCAGGGATTGAGGTGAAAAGGGGAGCGAGAATCGCACCTGTAAATGATGAGGCCCAGTTCATCCTGCAGGATATGTATTCGATCCCGTTTGTGAATATCAGAGCCCCTACAAACACCACGATCATCGATCCGATCAATTTTCCTGCAAGTCCCAGCAGTGAGGTTTCAAGATTCATACCAGAGCCCTTTTAAGTGATTTCATGTTTTCAAGTGGTGTTCTCGGAGGAAAGCCACATGCGGGAGCGAGAATGTCAACACCATCATTAATGCATCGTTTTGCCTCAGCAATAATCTCATCGGGACTGCCTTTCCACAGGTTGGTTGTTGATACATTTCCGATTATGGCCGATCTCTTCCCCACGATCTCCTTTGCCTTCGAAACGGGTACGTGGGAATCTATGCTCAACCCGTCTGCCCCCGTCTGTGCCATCTGATCAAGGATAAGGGAGGTGTCTCCGCATATATGAATGATTGTGTAGGCATCAAGGTTCTCTATCAACTCCTTCTCGTATTTCATGGAATATTCCCCATAAAACTTTGGACCGAGGTTGCTGGAAGATCCGTTAACAAGGGTTATGGCTGTGGCTCCCGCATCCACGAGATGCTGGGCATACATTGTTTCCAGCTCGGTGGCAAATTCAAGGAGAGAATGCATCTCTTCCACTCCCGTGAAAACCTCTCTCAGAAGCTGGGTGTAGTCCATGAGTCTGGCAAGCATTTCAAATGGAGATGAAACTGCAGCGAAGATGGGTACTTCATCACCAACCCTTTCCTTCAGTATCCTGACCGCTTTGATCACAACAGGCATTCTCCCATCCTTTGAGGGATCGGGCATTCTGAGCTTTTCGTATTCTTTCGAGGTCGAGATTGCATGTTTTTCAACTCTTGGCTGTTCATCGATCTTCCAGTTTCCCAGAACACATCCAAGGGCCTCAACCTCAACACAGTTCTCGTAGGGCACTCTTACACTTTCCAGATTTCCAAGTTTGAATGCAGAGAGAGCCAGTTCTGCCATTTTTTCAGAGTTCTTATGGGCTTCAGGCCAGTATGCCCCGGTTTCTTTCATAAGGTCAACAATTCCTGTTTGAAGCGGACATGCAACAGGGACCCTGTCAACTTCCTTCAGCTCAATTGCCTGTACAAAACGCTCCAGCATGTCCATAAAACACACCACTGGGTAAATAAAAATAGGGGTTAAAGGGGAAGCCCCACTTCTTCAAGTCTTTTCCTTACCCTCTCATATATCTTTGCAAACTCCTCTTTCGGTTTATGTCTCACAAGATCGTATGTCTCATCTATGGGTTTGCCACGCTCAACCTCAAGTTTCATCAGTTCATCGGCAATGGGTTTCATGATATCGTTTGCCTCCTCTCTCGTGAGTTTTGCATCGATAACTGCATCAGATACCTCGATCATGAATTCTGCCTCCAGAGGCGTCTGTCCTCTATTCATCTCCGGACGGGTGTGTCTGGGAGCATAAAGGTTCTGGCCGTTGAGTGGTGCCTCTATAGCCCGGTAGGCAATTTCCATGAGGTGGGTGTATGTTCCCGGCCCGGAAGTCGGTATGAGCCAGTGCATGATGGGGATATTTGTATTCCTGACAAGAGCCTGACAAACAACCGATGAGCCCCAAACGAGGGGCTGGATAATACGCTTCTGGGCTGAAACAGAGGTTATATGCTCCACACCCACATAATTTACGAATGAATGATAGCATATCGAGGCTGCTATGGGTTTTACAATCCCT
>WAJW01000164.1 GCA_015523685.1 Archaeoglobaceae archaeon | reverse complement strand
GGACAGAAGGAGGAATGCAGTTGTGAACTTCCCGGGAATGGCTATCTTCTTCCCCTTCAGATCCATTCCATCCTCTCTGGAAACCACAACCGGGCCGTATCTCCTTCCCACACTTGCCCCTGAGGATAGTATCCTGTATCTGTTCGAGATGTAAGGATAGGTATGGACTGAAATTGCGGTAACATGAAGTTCCCCTGAGAAGGCCATTTTGTTGAGGGTTTCAATGTCCTCAATCACGTGTTCTATTTCAAATCCTCTCAGGTCTATTCTGGAATTTACAATGGGATGAAACATGAAGGCATCATCGGCATCAGGAGTATGTCCAAGACGTATCCTCATGTTTCCCGGAAGAGGTATGCTGATACTTAACCTTTTAGGTAAGTGTTCAGATAGCAGGCTCTGATGAAGTGGGTATGAATAATTCTTGTATTGAAACTCCAGCTGAGGACACGGAATAAATCAGTCTGTTCTGTATCTCTCCTCCTTCCATGGATCGCCACGCATGTTATACCCTCTCCTCTCCCAGTACCCCGGCTTATTATCTTTCATGAATTCAATCCCGGCTACCCACTTCGCACTTTTCCAGAAGTAAAGTCCGGGCACAACCAGCCTCACCGGAAAACCGTGCTCGACACTCAGAACTTCCCCGTTGAGTTTTATTGCGAAGAGAGAATCAGGACTGAAGAAGTGGGGGAGAGGTATATTCGTGGTGTATCCATCTGAAGAGTGCACCATCACATACCTGGCCTGGGGCAGAGGCTTTGAAAGCTCCTGAATTGTGCGTGTGCTCACACCCTCCCATTCCAGATCAAAAGCTGACCAGCCCGTAACACAGTGCGCATCGGATATTACCCTTAGCCTGGGAAGGTTTATGAATTCCTCATAGCTCATCTCAACCTCATTCCGGACGAGTCCGGTGATTTTAAAAGACCAGTTCGAAATGTTGATTGAAGGAATGTTGTTATAATGGAGAACCCTCAGCGTTTCAGCTGGTCTCTGTCCGGGAGGAATTCTGTCCTCTCTGAATGTGTGGGGACTCCTTATGATCTCTGGCTCTGAATCTTTCATACTAAACCAGTCACCTCGTACTGGCCATCCTCAGGTTATCAGACCTTCATTCTGAAGAGGTTTCTGGCAATTACAAGCTTTTCTATCTCTTTCGCTCCTTCGTAGATCTCTGTTATCTTTGCATCTCTGTAGAACTGATTTATGGGATATTCATCTATGTAACCGTATCCTCCGTGAAATTGAAGGCACCAGTTGCATGTTTCAACTGCAACCTCTCCAGCATACCACTTGGCCATGGATGACAAGGTGCTGTCAGGCTTTCCCTTTTCTATCTGCACTGCCGCAGCCCTGTAGGCGAGAGTTCTTGCTGCCTCTATCTTTGTTGCAAGCTCCGCGATCTTGAAGTTAACATACTGGAATGTGGCGAGGGGCATCCCGAATGCCTTTCTCTGCTTTGTGTATTCTATTGCAAGATTCAAAGCCCCTCTGGCTATTCCAACAGCCTGTGCAGCGACCCATACACGGGTTATGTCAAAGAACTCCATCATGTAGTAGAATCCCATACCCTCCTGACCCACCAGGTTCTCCGATGGAACTCTGACATTTCTCAGACTGACCTCTGCTGTGTCTGTCGCCCTTATACCCATCTTACCCTTGATAGGAGTTGCTCTGTATCCTTCACTGTTCGTTTCCACAATGAAGTAGCTTATTCCCTTATGCCTTTCCTTAAAGTCCTTCACCTCAGCGGTTCTTGCAGTAACGAGAATGAAATCTGCAATGCTTCCGTTTGATATGAACATCTTTGTTCCGTTGAGAACCCACTCATCTCCCTCCTTTACCGCCCTCGTTTTTATGCCTGCAGAGTCACTGCCTGCATCCGGCTCCGTGTTTGCCATTCCCATTATCCATTTGCCCTCTGCAACCTTGGGGATATATTTCTCCTTCTGCTCCTCACTTCCATGAAGGAGAAGGATCTCCATTCCAAAAGTCGGAATCAGACAGGCAAGACCCAGTCCGGGATTTACAGAGGAAAATTCTTCCATCACTATCATCTGTTCTATCGGCCCGTATCCTCCTCCCCCGTATTCTTCCGGAATGGCAACCGCATGAAAACCCAGCTCTGCACACTTCCTGAAAAGCTCTTCAGGAAACTTCTCCTCTCTGTCACATTTCATCGCAAGTTCAGGAGTGAATTCCTTTTCTGCGAATTCTCTTGCAGCCTTTCTTATATACTCCTGCTCCTTTGAAAACTGAAAGCTCACCATATCATCACCATCTGAAATTGACTGCCTGACTATAAAATGTTTTGCACAGAAATGTTTTACAGGGGATTTTGAGAGTTTTTGAAGGTAGAATTTCGATATAGGCCATTCCTGTATTTTCATGGCGAAAAAGAAAGATTCTGGGAGGAAAAACTTATATAATCTGCGGGCAAGAAATAGGCATATGGCAGTTGCTATTATCGGTGCGGGCCATTCAAGGTTCGGCAACCGGAGAGATGTTAACGTTGCTGAACTGGCATGGGAATCCATGAAACAGGCTTTTGACAGGGCAAATGTGGTGCAGAAGGACATTGATTTTTACATTGTGGGCATGGCAGGATTGTGGAGCAGTGAGGCAGCGGTCCCATCTCTCATAGCGGAATATGCAAAGCTGTATGCTGGAAGCATGAGAATTGAGGCTGCATGTGCAACTGGAAGCGCATCCATAGGAGCCGGCTATAATGCAATTGAGAGTGGAGAGGCAGATGTTGTCCTGATTCTCGGTCTTGAGAAGATGCAGGAATCTCCAAATCCCACGGTAATAGAGATTATCGGAAGGTATGGCAGTTATTTCTGGGAGTTCGAAAACTTCGGACTGACGTTTCCCGCCTACTATGCTCTATACGCAACCGCATACATGAATGCTTATAATGCGAAAGAAGAAGATTTTGGGAATGTTGCGGTGAAAAACCATTATTATGGGTCAAAAAATCCATATGCTCAGTTTCAAAAGGAAATAAGTCTTGAGCAAGCTCTTAATTCCCCTTACATTGCCTGGCCATTCAAGCTGTATGACTGCAGTCCCATAACTGATGGCTCTGCATGTGTCATACTTGCGAGTGAGGAGAAGGTTAAGGAGTTCGGACTGGATGATACTGTCTGGATCATATCTCAGGGATCCAGGACGGGAACTGCAAATCTCAGCAAGAGAGAAAATTTCCTGTCCTTTGATTCAGCCAGGAGAGCTTCGCAGATGGCGTATAGAAAAGCGGGAATAGATGCAGAGAAACCCTACCTCCATCTCGATGGGGCAGACGTTCATGACTGCTTTACCTCTGCAGAGATAATGGCCTACGAGGATCTCGGATTCGCAAAAAGAGGTGAGGGAGTTGAACTCATAAGGGAAGAGCAAACGTACATAGGTGGAAGGATACCTGTGAACGTTGATGGTGGGCTCAAGGCCAAGGGCCATCCTGTTGGAGCTACAGGAGTGAGTCAGGCGGTTGAGGCTTACAAACAGCTACTCGGTGAGGCCGAGAAGGGAAGACAGGTTGATATAAAGCATGGAAGGTGGCTGACCCACAATATAGGTGGTACAGGGCATTATGCCTATGTGACGATTTACGGTCTTGAAAAGAGGTGATTTTTTTGGAATACAGAAAGGCAGGGGAGAAAAATATAAAGGAATACGGTTTTCCTGTTACAATAGACGAAAAGCTTGGAACACTTCAGTGGGTGGATCTGAGGGAATTAACGTTGAGCTATCTCATATGTATTGAGAACATAGCTCCTTTTTTCGAAAATATGAGGGAGGGAAAGCTTGTAACAACCAGATGCCCTGAATGTGGCGAGATCTTTTTTCCACCTCAGAAGGATTGCCCTAACTGCATGATATCGGAAATGGAGTGGATTGAGCTTGGCAGAGAGGGAACACTTGAGACCTTAACTGTTGTTTTCGTCCGACCTCCAACATTTGCAAGGTATGATCCCTATGTGGTTGCCATAGTCAGGCTCGATGATGGTGTGAAGATAACCGCATGGTTGAGAGGTGACCCGGAGAAGGTAAAGATAGGGGACAGGGTGAGGATTGAGATCAAGAGAAGGGAGAAGGAAGGGCATTACATGTATGAGATCGTCCCTGTTGAAGGGTGATTGTATGGAGATAAAACGTGTTGCTGTTCTTGGTGCGGGAGTTATGGGCTCGGGAATAGCTCAGGTGACCGCACAGGCGGGATATGAGGTCTGGGTGAGAGATATCGAAAAAGAATTTCTGGAAAAGGGAAAGGAGAGGATCGAAAAGAACCTCAGGAAAGCGGTTAATAAAGGCAGAATAAGTCTGGTTAAATTCAGAGAGATAACGAAGAAGATCCATTATACAACAAGCCTTGAGGAGGCCGTGAAAGATGCTGATCTCGTGATAGAGGCGGTTCCCGAGGTTATGGACATAAAAAAGCAGGTTTTCAGTGAGGTCTGTGAGCACAACTCCAGTGCACTGCTTGCTACTAACACATCCGGGCTGAGCATAACCGAGATAGCGGAAGCAACAGACAGGCCTGAAATGTTTCTGGGAATGCACTTCTTCAATCCCCCGCATGTAATGGCCCTCGTTGAGGTGATAAGGGGGGAAAAGACGGGAGATGAAGCTATAGAAACTGCGGTTGAGTTTGTCAAGAGCATCGGAAAGACTCCTGTTGTCGTGAAAAAGGATGTTCCGGGATTTATAGTTAACAGGATTCTTGTGCCATTCCTCATACTTGCCATTCAGGACGTTGAGAGTGGGGTGGCAAAAAAAGAGGAGATAGATGCAACGATGATGTACACCTACCACTTCCCGATGGGGCCCATAGAGCTGGCGGATTTCGTGGGGCTGGATGTCCTCTATTATGCATCGAAGCAGTGGAAAGAGGTGCCCGGATCAGATCTCCTCGAAGAAAAATTCAACGCAAAGGAACTCGGGATGAAAACCGCCAGAGGTTTCTATGACTGGAGAACCGGCAGACCCAGAATTCCTGAAAATCTCGCGGGAAAATACGATGGTCTGAGGCTGATAGCTCCAATGGCAAATATTGCAGGGTGGCTTGTTGAAATGGATGTTGCAGATGCGGAGGATATAGATACCGCCATGAAGATGGGTACCAATGTTCCAGAGGGAATATGTGAGCTGGCGGATAAAATCGGGCTTGATGTGATTCTGGAAAAGACGGAAGAGATATACAGAGAGAAAGGATTCGAGATTCTTAAACCTTCAAAATATCTGAAAAAACTTGTTTCAGAGGGAAAAACTGGAAAAAAGGCAGGTGAAGGGTTTTACAGTTATGAAAAAATTGGTTATAAGGATATAAAGGTCGAAAAACTCGATGGCGGAATAGCCAGACTTGTGATATCGAGGCCCCACAGGCTCAACACCTTCACCCACGAAACCCTTGAAGAGTTCATGAAAGCCCTGTCTGATCTTGAAAAGGACGATGAGGTGAGGGTGGTTGTTGTAACAGGAGAGGGGAAGGCATTTTCTGCGGGTTTTGATGTTCAGTCCGTCTCTCCTGAGGAGTTCAGAAAGGGCCATAAATCGATGTTATTTGCAGGAAAAGGTCAGCAGGCGTTCACAGCCATAGAAAAGTTTCCCAAACCTGTTATAGCTGCGATCAATGGGTATGCTTTCGGTGGTGGGTGCGAACTTGCTCTTGCATGTGATTTCAGGATAATGGTAAGGGGTGCTCAGATAGGTCTGACAGAGCTCTCCCTTGGACTTATTCCCGGCTGGGGCGGAACCCAGAGGATGGCGAAGATCGTGGGTATGGCAAAAGCCAAGGAACTGATAATGCTGGCAAAGAGGCTGAATGCCGAGGAAGCAGAGAGCATAGGACTTGTTAACAAAGCTGTTGATGAGGATAAATTCTGGAATGAGGTTATGAGTCTTGCCAGACAGCTTGCCGAACTACCTCCCATAGCCCTCAGACTTGTAAAATTCGCCATCAACAACGGTTATGAACTGCCGGTGGAAATTGGACAGGCGCTGGAATCAGCATATCTGGGGATAGTCAGCTCAACAGAAGACGTGGTCGAAGGGATTCAGGCGTTTATCGGGAAGAGAAAACCGGAGTTTAAGGGAAAATAAAATATTTTTTATTTATATAAATTGTTGTTACAGAAGTAAACTGAAAAGGTTTTTAAGAAACCAGAACAATTTATTATTATGGTTCTGGGCATTGAAGGAAAAAACATCTCTGAGGTTGACGGAAAGGAAATAGAAAGGGTCTGGCTGAAGTTTTATGACCCTCATGTCAGGGAGAATGTTGATATACCGGAGATACCTTTAAATGGACTTCTTGAAGATTCTGCTGAGAGAAACCCGGATAATATTCTGTGTGATTTTTACGGGAAGACCTTAACCTATAGGGAAGTGGATGAGTTATCCACCAGGATTGCTGGCTATCTGCAGAATCAGGGTGTGGAAAAACAGGATGGTGTTGTTCTGATGCTTCCAAATACGCCTCATTACATCATAGCGTATTATGGAATACTTAAGGCAGGTGGCGTTGTTGTTCAGTCCAGTCCTCTTTACACTGAGCGAGAGATGAGACACATACTTGAGAACAGTGGAGCAAGAACGGGTTTCTTTATCGAATTTGCATATCCAGCCATAAAGGGGCTCGTCGATCAGGGCATGATTGAAAGAGCAGTAATATGCAGGATCGAGGATTTCCTTCCATTCCCTCTCAACCACCTTTACAGATTCAAAAAGGAAAAGGTAAAGGTTGAAAACAGGAAGGAAGTTATTTACTGGAGGGATGTCATCAATTACTCAGAAAAATTCTCCGAGGTTAGTATTAATCCAAAAGAGGACGTTGCCGTCCTTCAGTACACGGGCGGGACAACCGGAGTTCCAAAGGCTGTCATGCTCACCCATTACAATCTCGTTGCAAATGCCATTCAGGTTGTGGAATGGCTTCCGGAGAAAAGTGACAGGGAGGTCTTCGCGGGAGTTCTTCCCTTCTTCCATGTTTTCGGTATGACCACCAGCATGAATGCCCCCATATATCTTTCCGCCAAGATAGTCCTGTTTCCCGATCCCAGAGACATAAAGAGGATAATGAAGGCCATTGAAAAGCACGGCATAACGATCTTCTGTGGTGTGCCAACTCTTTTCAATGCAGTGGTGAATCATCCGGATGTAAAAAAATACTCCCTTGGCACGGTCAGGGCATGCATAAGCGGTGCTGCACCTCTTCCGGTTGAGCTGAAGAGGAAATTTGAGGCAGTAACCGGTGCAAAAATGATTGAGGGGTATGGATTGAGTGAAACCTCTCCTGTAACTCATGCAAACCCCTTCAATGGTCTGAACAAGGAGGGAAGCATAGGTATACCTTTTCCGAACACTCTCGCAGTGGTGGTGGATGATAAGGGGATTGTTCTGTCTCCCGGGGAGATCGGAGAGATTGCGGTTAAAGGGCCACAGGTGATGAAGGGTTATCTCGGAGCTGAAGAGGAAACGGAGAGGGTTCTTATAAATGGATGGCTTCTCACTGGAGATATGGCAAAGATGGATGAGGATGGATATTTCTATATCGTTGACAGAAAGAAGGATCTGATAATCGTAGGAGGTTACAATGTCTATCCCAGGGAAGTTGAGGAGGTTCTCTACGAACATCCGGCGATACTTGAGGCTGCGGTTGTTGGTGTTCCGGATGAGTACAGAGGCGAGACCGTAAAGGCTTTCGTTGTTCTGAAACCAGAATACAGGGGCAGGGTAAATGAGAGGGAAATAATAGAGTTCTGCAGGGAGAGAATAGCTGTTTACAAGGCTCCAAGACTTGTTGAGTTCAGGGAAGAGCTTCCAAAAACTGCTGTGGGGAAGATCCTCAGGAGGGCTCTGAGGGAAGAGTCCTGAATCCACAATGGTTTTATACATGTATATAAAAAGTAAAATTGATGGCGTGCAAGCTCTGCAGGTTGATTGAAAGCTCTGAAAGCCTTTCTGATTTAAACTCTGAAATACTCAGCTCGCTTAAGGTGAAGGGTTACAGAAGTGTGGTAGAGGATGTGGTGAATCGCAGGATATTCGAGCATCTTCTTGAAGAGGAGGGTCAGTTACCCCCTCCCGAGGAGGTGGAGCTGGCATACAGCATAATCTCTTACGAAAGAAAGCACAGGAACATAAGTGATGTGGCCCACAACGAACTCATGAAGTTTCTCTCAAAACACGGCCTTCCTTTTTCAAGGGTGAAGAGGGAGTTCATCTCCCACACCACCCTGAGAAATCATGTTGTTGAGTGTCTCGGTATAAGATCAAAGTTCAGAAGATCAGGGGATGAAGAGTACTTCTCAAGAAGAAAAACGGGAATCGATTACGGTCTTAAGATAATAAGGAGGGAGATTGAAAGGCTGAAAGAAAAAGGGCTGATCGGCGAGCACATGAGACTCAAGACAGTTCTGTTATGTGAGAGATGTGGAAAGGAAATCTCTCTAGATAGCATCAATCCAGAAAATTCTGATTGCCATTATTAGCCTCTCAGAATCTTTCCGAGATCCACGACTCCTATTGCAGCAACAGCCTCCCCCTTCTCGTTCCTTATAGGTGCCACGACCACCGGTGTTCCCCTGTATGCCCCTGATTCCGGCACAGTTCTTATAACCCGGTTCGTTCTGAGAACCTCCTCCAGGACAGGCCCTGTGTAATCATTATCCACGACCTTTCCATCCTCTATCCTGACACCTCTCCTGTTTCTGCTCCTCATCGTCACGGGGTATCTGTTGACTATTTCATGAACCGCAAGGGCAAAGGGAATCATGTCGTAGGAGCTCATGTCCTCGTGGAATGGCAGGCCGAGATATGAGTGGATGATCTGATGAATCTTTAACATGGCCTCCCTCTCTCTCATAAACTCTCCCCTCTGATTTCAGTTTTCTCAAGGAGGTATATAAAGTTCTTCTCTACGAAATGCAAAAAAGGAGGACCATGACCTGTAATGTTAGATAAAGCCTTATAAAGTTTTTTAAAGCATTTTCTCGTATTTAAACGGATTTTAAATTTACCGATGGAAAGTTTGGTTATATTTTTTAAATTCAAAGTTTAAAGTGGTGATCGAAATGAAAATGAAATGGTTGGGAATGAGCCTTGTTGTCCTCCTGGTGATGTCCTCCACTGTGGGAGCTGTTCCGGGGGGGAAGTTTAAGGCCAGGATGGACGGCGCCAGAGAGAAATATGAAAATGCAATGGCGAAGTACAATGAGGTGAGAGAGAAATACCAGAAAGCAAGGGGAAAGGCTGTAAATGAGACAATGGCGAAGAACTTTTTGCTGAAGGGAATTGATGTTGTGGAAAACTGGCTCAACGTTCTTGAAAGAAGAATCAATAATATGGCAATAGACAATGAAACAAGGGATGAACTTCTGAGCAAGATCGATGATTACAGGGACAGGCTGGATGAGATGAGGACCAGAGTGAATGATGCTGAAACAATTGAGGAGTTGAGAGATGTTTCAAAGGATCTCAGAAATCTCTGGATTGAAATACGCAATGGTATCAGGGGAATGGTAGGCCAGATCGTTGTTGCAAAACTCAATGCGGTGGTTGAAAAGGCAGAGCAGGTTGAATTGAGAATTGAGGAAAAGATAGAGGCTCTGAATGAGAGTGGATATGACACCTCAGCCCTCTCGGCTCTGCTGGAGGATTACAGCAGTAATTTGGATCTGGCAAGGGAAAAGCTCGACATTGCAAAGGAAAAATTCAAAGATGGATCACCTGAAGCAATGAAAGAGGGACAGAAAGCTGTGAGAGATGCGATGGGGTATCTGAAACAGGCTTTCGGCGATGTCAGGAAGATAATAGGCATTCTCAAAAATATAAGAACTGGACATGTATTCTACGGAAATAAAACAGGTGAGGTCTGGGCGGCTGGTGATGGAATAGCAGAGATCACGGGCAGTGCCATAGTCGTGGTGAGAGGAAATGGAACCCTCACGGTCGCTCCTCCAGATGCGGTCGTTTCTGTAACAGGATTTGGAAGTGAAGAGGATGGCACGTACACGG
>WAJW01000163.1 GCA_015523685.1 Archaeoglobaceae archaeon | reverse complement strand
TCATTTTCTTTTTGAGATAAACTTTCAGGCTTTCTCTTTCAAGTGTATTTGCATCAATTCCGATAAGTCCAGAAACTCTGGAAATAACGCTCATCAGTGATGGTTATCGATTTTTTACTTAAGACTTTTGTGGTCATCAGGTGTTTATAGTATTGAGCTAAATCTCATGCCTTATTGAACTGTTCAGTCGTGAATCAGCTTCGACAAGAGTTCCCCGCAGGGTAAATGGCCTCACCTGCGCTCCTCCTTCCGTTCAGTAGAGTGAAACCGCCTTGAAGACTTCATGCAGAATTATTCCGTCGTGCTCTATCGTTTCCTTTTCATCCCAATCCATGCCAGTTAACCTCATGCTTCTTGGCTAACCTCCTACTGATCATAGATTCTCTTATCCTTGGATAGACGGCATTGTAAATGAAAGCTATCTTCATACCATCTCCCCCGGCAGGCTCAAGAAAAATGATGCAAATATTGTCTCAAGGCCAATAACAAATAACGTGAAGGCGAGAACGTCCTGAGATAGCATCGATAGCTGGCTGAAACCACTTGAAATCCTGTTTTAAATCCGATATACGTGTTCCGATTGTTTTTTCCCTCATTGAGGCCTGCATGTTTGTTTATGACCGGAGAGACCCGATCACACACCCTATATCCAGAATCAGAACCTCAACACAAGCAGTTATAAAGAGGGGTATATTCAAAATCTGTGGAGATTCAGACCGGAACAGCTATCAGGTTTTAAGGGATTCCTTTCCATTTCGTGAGAGTAATGCTGAGCTGTATGCAGATAGATTGAATATCCTTTTAGCACAGGATTCATTTCGATATCAGGGCGTGTACAGAAAACAACAGATTCCCTCAGAGCTTCATTATCCGAATGATGGTCACTCCAGCAGTACTTCCTCAACTTCCCTTTTTGAAGTGATATCCATCCTTATCATTCAATTCTTCCATTATCTGCTTTATTTCCTCTCTGGGTATGAGCTCCTTCTCCTTACACGCCATAAGCAACTCGGGAATGTTGAATACAGCCAGCCCTTCTTTTTCGGCAATCTTCTCGGCTTTTCTATCCTCTATACACACTATCTTATTTCCTGCTGAGGCAATTACACTCAATTCACCGATTCCAAGTTCAGGATACTTATCCTGCAGATTAGTAAATTCTGAAGATTGTATTATTTCGATATTCCCCTTTCGCAGATTTTTTACTAAAGGTTCAATCAGGGTTTTACACCTGCTCAGTTCCTCATACACTTCCATCGTTATGAACAACCTATCAAACAATTTGAAGACCAGATCCAGACGATTTATTTTTAGAAGAGCGCTGATAAAGCCCGTATCAGCTAAAGCATGCTGAGCCTCTTTGCTTTCTCCCTCAACTCTCCTGCCGATTCCGGTCCCCTCCTTAATATGATGTTATTTTTGATTAAAAGCTGTTTCATATCTTCATAGGACAGTCCGGCTATTTCTGATGCTTTACCCAGACTTATTTTACCTTCTTTATACAATTCCATGGCTATTCTCTCTCTAAGCTCCTTGTTTGCGGCAAGGAACATGTTCAGTGCATCACGTAATATATCCTCCTTTCTGTAACCCAGCTTTTCCGAAGCATTAAGGATATACTCCACAGTTCCCATTAATCGGCCACCCCTTCTTATTCTTCACCTCTGGCTTAATAAAACTTCCCACCTGTGAAATATACAGTGGTATTGCTTCGCGGTAAAGCTTTCACAGATGCTTTCACAGATAGTAAAAAGAAACCGATGACGGTTTGAAGTTAACTGGAAGATTTGTTGCAACCACTAACATCCGTTGAAGTCAGATTCGTGTTTTTCCAAAAGTTGAAATTTAAAACGTGCGGAGTTGTATTTATTCAACAAACACAACATCGATTTCAATCTTTTTTCCCACATGCTCCTGTCTTTTATCGCTGGTAACCAGCTTTACCTTCAAAGCTTCTGCCTGAGATAGGAATAAGCTGTCGTAAATGGGAATATCATATTCCATAGCGATTTCTAAAGCCCTTTTGAGGTAATTTTCACTCGATTCCACGATTATTACCTTTTCATTTACAAGCTTCATCATTTGCCCGTAAAGTTCAAAAGCCTGCCCTTTGGTTATCATTCCGTATTTTTTGGCGTATTTCCATATTACGTTCGTTCCCTCCACGATCAGCATGTCCACCGTGTGAGGTTCTGAATTCGGATCCATGTAGCATAAAACCTTTTCCCAGTTCTCCTCTCCAAGCAGAAATTTTAAAAAAGTAGAGGTATCAATGACTATCACGATCTTCCCTCACGAGTTTTCGTGCGGTGCCTTCTGGCGCCTCTGGAAGGGTTTGAATATAAGACACAACTTCCTGCAGGACTTTTCTTCTTTTACGTTCTTCGATCTTGTTCTTTATGAATTTTCTTATTTCCTCACTCCAGTTGATTTCGTCTTTCATCATATCCATTTCCTTTTTAATTTCTGGTGGAATGCGAATACTGTAAACACCCATGTAATTCACCTCAGTTCTATTTGTATTACAGCTATAAAAGTGTTTTGTGATTGTGAATAGAGGAACCCGGTATTGACTGCCTGTTCTGAGTGCAGGGGGAAGAGATCAATAACTCTCGAAAAAATGTCTCAATCATGGAAACGGATGTAGAAAGGAGAGGAATCTTCATAACTGCGGTTCCAGTCTGATTGTAATCTCCTGTAAATTAGCTTTTAACCTTTGAGATGCATCGATTATTTCAATGCCTACAATCTCTCTGTTTTCACCGTAATCGATTAAAATTCCGTCTTCTACCTCAATCGTATCGACCACATTCCTATCCGAGAATTCTATATACATCACATCGTGTTCCGGATCGTAATAAACCTTCATAGCGATCACCTATACTTATCAGCTTTTGAAGTCAGATACACCCGTTACCCAGTCTGCTCCGAACTTTTCCATCTTCTCCAGATCTCCAGTAGTTGGCAGTTCATGCACCTCTATTGCCATGAATAACGATGTTCACACTCTGATAGAATGTTCATCAAAACCTCTCCCATCTTTCCGAAATAACTTGTTCTCAATTCAACAGATCCAAATTATCCTAACGCCAGATTACGCTTCGATCTTTTTAACTTTATCCAGAAATTTCAGGATCTCGGAAATTACATGTTTTCTCGCCTGCCAGATTTCAATGCCGATAATCTCTTTCTTTTCGTTTATATCCGTCCAGACATCGTCGTTTAAATCTACAGTATCCTTGACGTTATCATCCCTGATTCGGATGTAGAGTATATCAGCTTCGGGATCGTATTCAACTTTCATATTAATTTCCACCTCCCGGACCTGATTCTCCCCTCAACTATATTAAGCTTTGACGTCGAAAATGCCGAAATCACCCTGATGATATCCTCCATCAGCAGGAAGGCTACAATCAAGAGCCTATCGTCTATTTTCTTCACCGCTATAAAATACCCGATTTCTTCGTCAAACAAGGTATTATCTCAAGCGTGTTTATAACCATGTCTTTCGGAATTTTTCTCATCACCAACCTTTTCTCCGCATGTGAGGAAATTTCGACTCTCATGGTCTTCTCCCATAAAGCCCATAAGTTATATTCGACTATTTAAGGATAGTTACCTGCATTGAGCTACTTTCTGGACTGAGGTTAAACAGCAGTTCATGCACTTCTATTGCCATGAATAACAGTGTTCACACTCTGATAGAATTTTTGCCAAAACCTCTCTCTTTTCTCAATCTCCAGTACCCTGTCAGACACTTTTTGCTCCCGGAATCGTTTTCATGAGCCTTTCAATCTCTTTTTTCAGATTATCCATGGATATAATTTCACCACACCGGCAGATATGCAGGAAAACCACTGAGCTCTGTTGTCGGGGCAGAAACTATTTAGCTCCGATGATACAACACCACTCCCGTGCTTGTGTTCGGACATCTCGGATTTACTGCTGGAATCTTCAGCCTCATCGAGGAAAAACTTGGATACAGGATCGATTACAGAATCGTCTTCATAGGAGCCCTACTGCCCGACATGATCGACAAGCCCCTGGGCATGATAATACTCCCCTTCCACAACGGAAGGATCTTTGCCCACACCCTCCTCTTCGCCCTCATACTTCTCTTCCTCTCCTTAAAAAAATCTGAGTTTTCCCTTCTCTCCATTGCAGTCCTCCTTCACCTTGCCGAAGACGAGATGTGGCTCGAGCCCCAGACCCTCCTCTACCCCCTTTACGGCATGTTTCCGGAGAGGGAACTGGGCACCTTTCCCGAATATGTTGCCAGGATGATAAATGAGTACACCCACCTCTCAAGCACACTTTTCTTCGAGATTGCCGGAATTGCCATACTCATCCTGTTCATTCTCAGAAAGAAAGGGAGACTCTGATCCACTCAAACCTGAGAGCCATCAAAAGAGAAAATAAGATCTGAAATAGGCCATATATGTATAAGATCCACAGTATCTGTTGAGGTATTCATTCTTTTCACGCTGAATTTTCCATAATTTTATAAGATGTGTGTGGTCCGAATGCAGAGTTGGGGAGAAGTTGAAATTTGCACTTTTGCATATCTTTGATTATGGCTGTCGCTCCGGGTAAACAGGATATCGCATAAAGTGGCCAGGAAATGATTTGAGATTGATCTTTTTCAGCCATTCCCCGGAACTCATATCACCATTCCATCCACGGTTGCATAGTAGCTTATATCTCCAGTATCTCCTTTCTTCTTTTCATAATAGTCTCTGTTGAGTATAATTAAATCATTTGGCAATTTCCTTTTAATCGATAGTTCTATCTTAACAACTTTTAAGAATTTTAATAGCGTGTCTTCCTTCCCTTTTTCGATTATAACCAGAATGTCCCAGTCAGAATCTTTACTGAAATCTCCTCTTGCTCTTGATCCAAATAGGATTATTTTATCTATCTTTATTCCATATTTCACTGCTGTCTGGAGAATGGTATTCTTTATGAGCTTTAACTCATCCATCAGGGTGTTATTTCTGGCTATAACATTATAAAGGTTTTATGTGGATTACTGGATTCCGAGTTTTTTAAGAATGAATTCTCTTACCTTTTTCGCTGTTTCCAGTGCT
>WAJW01000162.1 GCA_015523685.1 Archaeoglobaceae archaeon | reverse complement strand
CTCCTCGTATGCCACCTCAAAGACTATCTTTGGAACGAATCTCACAATCTTTCCTTCCTCGTATTCAATCAGATCTGCAAATATGGAGGTCAGTTCCTCGAGCTGTTCATCCGTGAATCCAGTTGCAACCCTGCCCACCCTCAGAAATCCATCCGTTGAAGGGTCATAGCAGGCCAGCTCATAGGAACCTATGAATTTTGCCCTTCTTCCTTCTCCCCATTCACCACCAACAACCACAAGGTCGAGGGTTTCCAGAGTGGGTTTGACCTTCAGCCAGTTTTTTCCCCTTCTCCCCGGGGAGTACCTGCTGGATGGGTTTTTTATCATAACACCCTCATGCCCCGCATTCAGAGCATCATTGTAGACCTTCCTGGCTTCTTCCGGGTTAGCCGTGACAATTTCGATTGCAATTGAGATCACACCTTCTCCGGTGATCACCTCTTCCAGATTTCTCCTCCTCTCCATGAGGGGGAGATCTATGAGGTTTTTCCCATCTCTGTAGAGTATATCAAAAAAAACAACAAATAGGGGTATTTCTTCAGCTTTATCGTCAATATCGTATTTCCTCCTCAATCTCCTGAGAACATTCTGAAATGGCATGGGTTTTCCATTTTTAATGGCGATTACCTCTCCATCGAGAATCACATCTCCTTTTACATGCTCTTTCACACCAGCGACGATCTCCGGAATTGATTCCGTTATGTTTTCGAGCCTTCTGGAAAACACCGTAATTTTATCTCCGGTTTTATGAACCTGAACCCTCCCTCCATCGTACTTCCATTCCACTACTGCAGTCCCCATTTCCGATATTGCCTCCTCAAGACTGGCCGCAACCTGAGCGAGCATCATTCTGACGGGTATATGTGGTGTAAGGCCAACCCTTTTAAGCCCCGCCTCGCCCTCATTTTTTGCGATTACCGCCGTCTTGCCCAGATCGCTTGTGAGCATGAATGCCCTTTCCACGAGCTCGGGATCAGCATTGAAAGCCCGGGCTATGGCATCCCTCATCGTTCCCTCTCCCACTCCAATCCTGAGCTCCCCCAGAATGAGTCTGGCGAGATATCTCGCCTCTCCAGGAGATGTTGAGATGAACAGATCTGCAAGAGCTCTTATTTTTCCAGTCTGAGAACCTTTCCCGGTCATCCTGGAGATCTCGTCAAAACTCCTCCTCAGGCTCTTTACCGTTAATTCTTCAGCGAACAGTGTCTGCTGTTTTTTCCTCTTTATCGCCTCTTCCACAGCAAGGCCGAGATCCCCTTTCTCCTTGATTAGTTCCTCAATTTCCTCTTTTCTCAATCCCGTTGCAAACTTCAGGGCTTCGTACAGCAATCCGGGACCCGTGCCGAGATCCCTCTCATCCCACATAGGGAAGACGTCTCCCATGAGAAACAGAACTGTGTTGTACAGTTCATCATCATCCCTGATTTTTTTTAGAAACTCCGCAATTATGTCCCTCTTCTCAAGATTTGATGATATGGCTTCGAGTCTCTCACACAGGTCTGAGAAGTCGGAAAATGTGATCATCTGAATATATCTGATAGCTCGTCTCTCAAAAATTTTTCCATGCTGGTATTCCTGATCCATCAAAAAAATGTTAATGAGATGGTTATAGGTTCTTCACAAGTTCCTCTCCCCTGTCAATCACGATCTGGACGGGAGATGGCAGTTTATAGCCCGCTCTCCTCAGAGCCTCTCTTGCAAATTTATAGAACTGGGGTTTTGTTTCAACGGTAATAATCCTCTGTCCCGGTTTTACCCTTGCTGCGGTTCCTACGGGCTTCCCGAAGGCTTTCCTCATTCCCTGAGAAACCCTGTCTGCTCCCGCACCCGTAGCCTGTTTATTCTCCCTCAGGACGTGATGCGGGTAAATCCTGATTTTGAGGTGGTAGTTTGATCTTCCTGCCCTCTTCATCAGATATTTGTTCGAAGCAACCCTTGCTGACTCGAGGGCAGTATGTCTTATCTGGCACGCTTCTTTGACCGTCAGTGAGAGGCTGACAGGAAATTCCTCCGAAAGGTTGCCCATGTCAAACTGAGCGATTTTTATTCCTGGAACACCACCCATGTACTCTCTCCGGGTGTAGGCTCTTCCTGTAATCTTTCTGTACATTCTTCCGGGCTTTCTTGCCATGACAGATACCTCTCCCCGTGAGTCACAGGATGACTTTAAATACTTTTCTCTAATGAAGGCAAATCGGGGTCAACCGTACCTGTAATAAATCCCGAATCCCCCGCGGGGATAGTTCCAGTTCACGCCTCCGTTACCGTAGTTGTGGCAGATTATCAGGCAGGTTCCGCATTCAAGACACCCTTCGTAATTGAAAAAAATTCTGCCATCTTCAAGCCTGTAGAGGACTGCAGGGCAGCATCTCAGACAGGGTTTATCCCTGCATTTCTCACATCGGGCTTCATCGACGGTTATATGTGCCTCTTTATCAAGTTCAAACACGTTCAGGGCAAGTTTATCCTCGATTCTCATAGCACTCTACCTCCCTTTAAAAGATCCAGTATCGCTGAAAGGGTGCCTCCATATTCTCCAAGCACTGATCTAATTTCAGTGATGAGATGTTCCCTATCAACATCAAATATCTTTCTCATGATCTCCGTGGAGCATCTGGGATAGTTCTCATACAATCTCCGGTTTTCCAGAAAATATCTGGCCTTTCTGAATTTTCTCATCTCATTCAACACGCTCCCGGACAGCAAATTCTCGTAAAGGGATAGTGAGTTTGCAGAGAAATCTTTCCTTTCCATGCATTTCAGAATAACATCCCCTGCGATTATTCCGGAGATCAGGGCAAAGTCCATCCCACGGACAGTTATGCCGGTATTCAGGCACAGACCCGCTGAGTCACCTGTCAGAAGGATTCTGTCTCTGTAAAGGCCCGGGATTGCATCAAAACCTCCTTCTGGAATTAAATGGGCGGAGTACTCTTCGCTTCTCCCACCCTCTATTACTGATGATATGAGGGGGTGATTTTTGAATCTCTCAATGAGTTGTTCAAGCTCAACATCACTCAATGCCAGAGCCTTGAGATTAACCACAACTCCGATGGAAACACTCTCCTTGTTTGTGTAGAGAAAGCCCCCTCCCTGTAGATAGTCACTTGGATATCCCGCAAATAGATTCGCAAGCCCCTCTCCTGAGCCGAGTCCGAATCTTGTGTTAATTTCATCCTCATCGAGTCTTATTACCTCTTTGACTCCAACTGCAAGTTCCTCCGGTTTAAAATCTTCTCGAAGCCCCGCCCTCTTTCCTGCGGGTGACTGAACTCCATCTGAAATAACCGCAACTTCAGATGTTATTTCGTCATTCCCGGCAACAATCCTGACAGCTTCCTCCTCCACCTGTACATCATCGACTCTCACTCCTGAAGCAACAATCCCGCCTTTCTCCTCAACTCTCTCTGCAAGCCATGAATCAAGTTCAGCCCTGATCACAGTTGCACTGTTGCTCTCTCCCATGTATTCCACTGTCACCCCTTCATTTTCTGTGAGAAAGGAGAACCTCTCCTTGACAATCTTTCTCTGGTATGGCATGTTTTCTGCGATCTCAGGAGCATATTTCCTGAGTGATTTGAGGTATATTCTTCCTCCTGTTACATTTTTTGATCCAGGAGTTTTACCCCTCTCTATCACAAGCACGTCCAGATTGCCTGCTATCCTGTATGCAGTTCCCAGTCCCGCAAGTCCACCCCCGATAACGATGACATCGAAATCAGTCATGGTTCCGCACCGGGGTTAAAGAAGATTAGTGGATTAATTTAATTTTCGAAAAATTCGAAGGAGGTGACCATTAAAGAGGATGGTTCATCTGACGATCCGGGAATATAATATCTGGAATTTACGCTGTTATATATGTATTTATAATGTTAAATTGCACGTTAAGTTTTTATAGCGTTTTTTCATATGAGATTCTGACCCTTTATGGAGGGTATCGTATGATATTCGGGAGAAAAAAGAAGGAGGAAAAAGAAATGTCCGAAAATAAGGATTTGACTCCGGAAGAAGCAAACCAGTACATGGAGGATCTGATGGGATTCGTTCCGAGGATGTTCAGGGTTATTAACCAGCTGAATCCTGAAGCAGGTAAAACATTTGCGGATTTCTACAACAGCCTCTAGAAGGATGGGGCTCTCTCCAAGAAAACCAAAGAGCTGATATTTACCGCGATAGGCGTTGCGACCATGTCACCAAGATGCCTCATACATGTTGTGCCTGCCATGAAGGCCGGTGCAACTGTTGAAGAAGTTTTTGAAGCATCTGCTGTAGGTGTCATCGCCGCGGGATTCGTCGCAAATGGTAAAGGAATCCCATACGCTTTCGAATATGCGGTAAAGGCTGTTGAAATTGCTCAGAAATATCAGGCTGGCGAAGACTGGGAGTACCTTCCTGAACCAAAATTCGACCATGGAATACACTGATAACCCCTTCAATTCTTTTTTTGCGATGGTATATGGAAAGATTATATAGCGGTTGATTTTAAACTCTGAAATATGGATTTCGCTATAATTGCCATCGGTGATGAACTTCTCAAAGGCTACACCGTCGATACAAATTCTGCGTGGATGGCAAGACTTCTTACAGAAAATGGACATAATGTGAGGAGAATTGTTATTGTCGGAGACAGATCAGATGAAATTGTAGAGGAGTTGAACAGGGTACGTGAAGTATCTGACTGGGTGATTGTTACGGGTGGTCTCGGAACAACTCCGGATGACATCACAAGAGAGGCTGTGGCTAAAGCCCTGGGGAGAAATCTTGTTGAAAATCGTGTGGCTGAAGAGATGGTGAAAAAAAGGTACCGGGTTGAAGACAGAGTGATAAAGAAGGTAATCATCCTGCCCGAGGGTGCTGAAGTCATCGAAAATGAAGTGGGTATGGCACCGGGATTTATCGTGGAAAATGTTGTTGTGCTCCCCGGAGTTCCCGATGAAATGAAAAATGTATTTGGAAAGGTTGTGGAGAGATTTGGCAGGGAGGAGTATGCAGTTGAGGTGATAGAGACCAGAAGGAGAGAGGCGGAAATAACAACCCTTCTCGAAAAATTCGTTAAAGAATACCCTGAAATTTCAATAGGCTCCTATCCCGGGAAGAATGATGATGGCGGATGGAGGGTCATCCTAAGAATTTCAGGAAGGGATTCAGAAAAGGTCAGAGAGGTTAGAGAACAGCTTGAAAAAGAGCTTGAAGTGTTATGAGGCCGTATGTTATAATCAACATTGCTGGAAGCATTGATGGAAAGATCTCAAATGTGGAACGAAAGCAGATCAGGATTTCTGATGATGATGATCTGAGGAGAGTTGACAGGCTCAGAGCTTTTTCTGATGGTATTATGGTGGGGATAGGAACCGTACTCTCCGATGATCCATCTCTTACCGTCAAAAGTGAGTCGTTGAGATACCTGAGGAAAATTATGGGGCTCCATGAAAATCCTGTCAGGATCGTTGTTGACAGCAGATGCAGAATTCCTCCCGATTCAAAACTGCTCAATGAGGGGGAGGGGAAAAGAATACTGGCGGTAAGCGAAAGTGCAGATGAGGAAAGAATTAGAGTGCTGAAGGAACGATACCCTTCCCTGAAAATCATACAGACGGGAAAAAACAGGGTTGATTTGAGGGACCTCATGGAGAGGTTGCGGAAAAGTGGGATAGAAAGACTTCTTGTGGAAGGAGGAGGCGAGATCAATTACTCACTTCTCTGCAATGGTCTTGTGGATGAGATCAGATGTTATGTAGGGAACATGGTAATCGGAGGAGGGAGTTCTCCCACAGTTGTGGATGGAGAAGGCTTCAGAAGTCAATTCCCTTTATTCAGGTTACATGATGTGAGGAGAACCGAAAAGGGTGTTGTTCTCGTA
>WAJW01000161.1 GCA_015523685.1 Archaeoglobaceae archaeon | reverse complement strand
TGTTGCAATTGCCACACCATTTCTGCCCTTAATACCTGAAAAATAAACATGATAACCCGCTTTTGAAAACTCCCACTCGGGAAAGTTTCTGTTATCAACCTTTGTCTCCTGCATACACAGGATATCAGGTTCATTCTCTTTCAGCCATGGAATAACCACATGCAATCTGGCCCTTATGGAATTCACATTGAATGTTCCAATCCTCATCCAATACCCTCCCGCTGAACCCAAATTCCTGATACCTGTATGTCGTCACAAAATAATCTTTTTTCTGTTTTCAGCCCGTTTCAGCAACCCCATCCTTCATAACCCATTATCACATCAGTTCAATATATCTGCCTTCTATGATTGCAGGGATATCAAGACCAGCGATAGGCAGTTCATACCTCTTCAGCTCTGTGGTCAGTACACATGTCCTGTAACCACTGTGTAACGGAATTCATCCCATGATAATCTTGATGGGGAAAAGCTTTATCTTTTAAGGATATTGAGTGAGATATGCCCTCTTCGGGGAGGAGGCTGAGAGCCCTGAGGGGTGCGATGATGTCTTCCGCGAGATGAGGGCGAAACCCATACTGATAGGTCCCCGGAAAAGTTCTGGCATATGTCAGGCGATGATTCCGGGACAACCCAGGTATGGGACATCCCCGGTAGCAGGTCAGCCCGCCTGAGACTGCATGGCATGGCTGTGAGGGCAGGTGTTTCTGCCGGGGAACAGAACGCCTTCAGACCTCTTCTGCATCTCCCTTGATGAGTTTATTTATCAGGTCATCGTTCATCGTGCTGTGGGCTTCGAGACCTATTTGATCGACATCAAGTCCGAATGCAACAGCCAGAAGCTGGGCATAGTGAAGAACCGGGATGGGTCTGTGTGAATCAAGGTCCTTCTGCCTTGTATCAAACTGGCGGAGGCAGAGAGGGCAAACCACGACAATACAGTCAACATTCGGGAAGTTCTCCATCTTCCTCCTTAAAATTTTCAGGGAAAGGTCCCTGAATCCCGCTCCAACTCCTCCTCCTGCACCACAGCAGACCATTCTGGTGCGATAGTAAACGCTCTCGCACCCTATTGTCTCAACAAGTCTGTCTATCATAACCGGGTTCTCAGGACTGTCAACGTTTCTGTATGTGGAGGACCTTACAAGGTGACATCCGTAGTGCACTGCAACTCTCAGGGGAAGGAACTTTTTAACCTTCTCTCTTATTTTTTCCAGCCCAACATCCCTGAAGAGGAATTCTGCATAATGCCTTATCTTGTTTCCTTTTCCACCTGAAATGGAGTATGCATCCTGAAGTGTTGAAAAACATCCGTTGCATGCAGTCAGTACCTCCAGATCACCGGAAAGTCCAATGTTTCTGACCGCAAGTTCATACCAAAGTTCCTCGTTTATGCTCCTCATTATACCGGGAGGGGGACAGCAGGAATACCCTTCGAGGGGTTTCAGTTTTATTCCGAGCTTTTCCATTGTGAAAAATACTGCCTTTTCAACACCGGGATATCTGTTAGGTATAACACATCCGGGGAAAAAAACCATCTCTCTGATTATTTCAGCCTCCTGAAAATTTCCCTGATCTCCTTCATATCTTCCTTTCTGAACTGCACTGAATAATTTTCAAGTCCAAGTTTCTCTCTGAGTTTGAGGTGTTGTTCTTCGGGTGGTACACCGATTCCATACCTCTTAAGACTGTTGTAAAATGGCATGAGGCCTTCGGGAATTTCCCTCTCAGCCAGCCTCCGTCTTATATGAAAGAGGATTTCAGTTATCTGAATACCTCTGGGGCATCTCTCCTGACAGGAGTAACATGTTGAACAGTAAAGGGCAGTTTCGTCTTCAGGAATCTTACCGGTTTTGATAAAGTCATTTATGATTTTTCTCACACTAAGAGCTGTGTCCCTGCTGGAGTAACAGCTCGCAACACATGTTCCACACTGAATACAGCTCTTTGACCTCACAATCTCCTCATCTTTCAGCACAGGATTATAGTTTATTTTTTGAAGATTTTAAAGTTAACTGTTTTTTTCAGCTCAAAGCATAACTGAAAACCATGATAGAGTCCGGTTTCACATCTGAACATTCTATCCTTAATCCGGGCAGTATTGTGATTTCATTCATGTCAGATATACCCTAAATTATAAATTCAACCGTGTTGTGAGATGTGATTGGATGTACACCCTTGCATGTATCGAGTGTGGAAAAGAGTACGACCCGGATACGGTGATATACACGTGTGAGTGTGGTGGACTGCTGGAGGTGAGGTTCGATCTTGATTCTCTTGAAATAAATTTTAAGCTTGATGGCAGGGGAATGAAGGTATGGAAGTACAGAGACCTTCTACCTGTTACCACCGATCCCGTCACGATAAATGAAGGTGGAACTCCCCTTTACAGATGTGAAAAACTCGGGAAGGTATATGGAATTGAAAATCTCTTTGTAAAGCATGAGGGTATGAATCCGTCCGGCTCTTTCAAGGACAGGGGGATGACCGTCGGGGTGACAAAGGCCATTGAGCTCGGCAGAACCGCGGTTGCATGTGCGTCAACCGGCAATACTTCAGCATCAATGGCAATGTATGCAGCAAAGGGTGGGCTTGTGGCGGTTGTCTTACTTCCAAAGGGAAAGGTGGCAATGGGAAAGGTGGCACAGGCCCTCATTTACGGGGCAAAGGTCCTCGCCATCAGGGGAAATTTTGATATAGCTCTTGAGCTTGTCAGGGCTGTCGCTGACAGGCTGGGATTTTATCTCCTCAATTCTCTAAATCCCTTCAGGCTTGAGGGCCAGAAGACAATTGCCTTTGAGATAGTGGATGAACTCGGGTATGTTCCTGAAAGAATAGTTCTGCCCGTGGGCAATGCGGGAAATATTTCCGCCATTTATAAGGGGTTCAATGAACTGAGGGAACTTGGATTCATAGATTCCGTCCCCAGAATGACCGGAATTCAGGCTGAGGGCGCCAGACCTGTCGTCGATGCCTATGAAAATGGTATGAGCGATATAATTCCATATGGTTCCCCTGAAACCCTTGCAACCGCAATCAGGATAGGAAATCCCGTTAATGCCGTCAAGGCTCTGAAAGCCATCAGGGAGTCAGGTGGAGTTGCCTTAAGCGTGTCTGATGAAGAGATAATCAGCGCTCAGAAGGATCTGGCAAGAATCGAGGGTATAGGAGTTGAACCAGCAAGTGCTGCATCGATAGCAGGATTGAAAAAACTCATTGAGAGGGGAGAGATCTCCAGGGACGATGATGTTGTTTGCGTGGTCACGGGTCATCTTCTCAAAGACCCTGAGGAGATTATCTCTGTCTGCGATAATCCGCTTGAGGTCGATCCTGACATAAATGAAATAAGAAGGGCAATATCAACGGATAAATGAAGCCATGTGGACAATGGGTGAGATGGATTCTTTGAGTGGAATAATCTCAACATCCTTTCCCTGAACTCATGTCCTGTCCGGATCGGTGACATCCTTATATATGGGAACCATCAAAACTCTCAAATTCTTTCCAGAATAATATGGGCATTCAGAACAGCTTTTTCCTCCTTAAATTTCATCTTTCTGATCAGTTTTTTTAATTTGTCAAGGATTACTGAAGTGGTGAGAGAGGTTTACGGAGTTCAGCATGCAAGCATTTTATCCATGAAAACGAGACGGAGATTGTGGCTAACGGGGAACTGCTTTCAGACATAATTGACAGGGTTTTTGAACCTGTATGGATGGCTGTCGCGTTTTTTTGTGGTTGCAACCGCAGTATCCTGTTTCCTGCGCGTCTCAGTACGGCCCGGATTGAAGTGCTGAATCCTCAACTTCGCTCGTGGGTTATCAATACCAGCATTACCCATTAACCAGCCTTTTTACCTCTTCGAGAACTTCCGCAACGTGTCCCTTCGCCCGAACGTTCATTTTCTTCCATACAACCTTTCCATCCGGGTTCAGGATGAACGTGCTCCTTATGGCCCCCTCGTATTCTCTTCCGCGGGATTTCTTCTTCCCCCATGCTCCAAATGCTTTGTGAAGCTCCGCACTCTGGTCGCTGATCAGCTCTACTCCAAGCCCGTGTTTTTCTCTGAATCTCTGATGACTGCTGGGGGAGTCCTGGGAAACACCAATGACCTTGACTCCGAGCTTTTCGAATTCGGGAAGTACTTCCGTGAACTCCTTTGCCTCTGTGGTACATCCGGGAGTGTTGTCTTTTGGGTAGAAATATAGAACCGTCCATCTGCCTAGAACAAGCTCCTTCAGGGGCTTTTCCTGATTGTCTTCATCCAGAACTTTTATATCAAGATAATCCACGATACCACCCCACATATTCTTAAAACCATATTCATAAGACTTTTGAATTGCAAAGTGAAATATAAAAAAGTCATATGATGATCGAATTTGGTTGTTTCATGAAAAAGATTTTGCTTTTCCCCTCATCGCTCTGCTTCTGGTATAATCATTTTAACTTCTGGTGGCCAGGGAAGGAAAGAGAGATTCTGTTGGGCGTTTATACTTGAAATAAGCCGGCGGAGGATTTAAGATGCGGGAGGGAGTTTTGAACACTTGCTTCAGAACAATGCCTCCGGCGACGTTCTCTGCATATACCTGGATGGATACTCTGGCCTATGCCTCAATCTCGCAGTACTGCTCCTCAATCCATGATGGATTTTTATTTACCCTTCAGAAAAGGATTGAAAACCGCTTTTCTCAGTGAAAAAGCCTGACTGGAAGGACAGTTCAGCATCTAAGGAGAAAGAGATACCATGGAATACTGCGAGTCAATTGAGAGAACGTGTCTGTATCTCACCCCACCTGATCTGCTGACGGTTACCTGAGATATCTGTAAACTTTATGCAAAAATAATCAGCGGAAAAGGAATAGAAAACCTTTAAATAGATTGCACCATGGCATTCTATGATTCTTATGGGAAAAGAGATACCCCTGCCGGAAGTCAACATCGGAGTTGTCGGTCATGTCGATCACGGAAAGACAACCCTCGTCAGTGCGTTGAGCGGAGTTTGGACGGACAGACACAGTGAGGAGCTTAAAAGAGGAATCTCCATCCGATTGGGATATGCAGATGCAACCTTCAGAAAATGCCCCGAGTGTGAAGGTTATAAGGCGTATATGGTTGCAGAAATCTGCCCTGTTCACAATGTCGAGACAGAGATACTGAGGACAGTCTCCTTCGTCGATTCTCCCGGTCATGAGACCCTCATGGCAACCATGCTTTCAGGTGCTGCAATAATGGATGGAGCCCTTCTTGTCATTGCGGCAAATGAACCCTGTCCTCAGCCCCAGACAAAAGAGCATCTGATGGCCTTAAACATAGTTGGTATCGAAAATATAGTGGTTGTTCAGAATAAAATCGACATAGTCCCCCTTGAGAGGGTTAAAGAACATTACAGGGAGATTCAATCTTTTATTGAAGGTACGGTCGCGGAGAATTCCCCGATAATACCCATCTCCGCACAGCAAAAGGTAAACATAGATGTCCTTATAAAGGCAATCCAGGATCACATCCCCACTCCAGAGAGAGATCTAACAAAGGACCCATTAATGCTCGTTGCGAGATCATTCGACGTAAACAAACCGGGAACCAGACCGGAAGATCTCAGGGGTGGTGTCCTGGGCGGAAGTTTGAGTCAGGGTAAACTCAGCGTCGGAGATGAAATCGAAATAAAACCAGGCATAAAGGTTGATTCCGAAGGAAAGACATTTTATCAGCCCCTCGTAACCGAGATAACGGGTATAATGGCAAGTGGGAAAATGGTGGATGAGGCAACTCCGGGAGGTCTCATCGGAGTGGGAACAAAACTTGATCCCTATCTCACCAAAAGCGACTCACTTGTTGGAAATGTTGTTGGTAAGCCCGGAAAACTGCCCGAAACCCTCAATAATTTCACCATGGAAGTGCAGTTGCTTGAGAGAGTTGTGGGTATGAGGGAGGAAGTTGAGGTGGAAAACATAAGATCCAATGAGGCCCTCATGTTAACCATAGGGACTGCCACCACCCTCGGTGTGGTTACGAGTGCCAGAAATGACATTGCTGAAGTGAAACTCAAAAGGCCGGTGTGCGTTGAGAAGGGTTCGAGAGTTGCTATAAGCAGAAGGATAGGAGCACGATGGAGATTGATAGGAGCCGGAATAATAAAGTAGTTCTCGATACAAATGCTCTTCTGTCAATTGAAGAGCTTAAAATAGACATATTTGAAGAGCTGAGAGGCCTGGGATATACCGATTTCATCGTTCCCGGGGCAGTGCTTGAAGAAATTGAAAAACTGTCTGAAAAGGGTGGAAAAGCTTCAAAAGCATCAAGAGTTGCCCTTCAATTTATTGAAAAATTGAGGGTTGTTGATTCACCTTCAGGAAGTGCAGACGATTCGGTAATATATATCGCAGAAAGGGAAGGTGCTTCAGTGTTTACAAATGACAGGGAATTGAGGAGGAGAGCGAAGTCATCGGGAATACCTGTAATTTACATAAGAAATCTGAAAATCCTGAATGAAAAAATCTGATGAACTATGAGGGCAATTTTTGTGTTCGGAAAGCTGAAGAATCCTCAAAAGTTAAATATTAGTTGGATGACCTGTCTTCCAGCCGGGGGAGAAAGATGTATGTAAGGCTGAAAATAAGGGATTCCGTCAGAGTTCCACCAAGCAGATTTGGAGAGGACCTCGAAGAGGTAATACGGGATATCCTCTGGGAGCGGTTTGAAGGTACCGTTGATAAGGAGTATGGAGTCATAATCGCAATCCTGTCCATCGAGGAGATAGGAGAGGGTAGAATTCTTGAAGGAGACGGTGCTGTATACTTCGACGTGGTTTTCACAGCCCTGGGATTCAAACCCCTCCTCCAGGAAATTGTTGAGGGTAAGGTTGTTGAGGTTGTGGAATTCGGGGCATTTGTTTCTATCGGCCCTCTCGATGCTCTACTGCATATGAGCCAGATAATGGACGACTATATCGTATATGATGAGAAGAACAGAAGACTGATCGGGAAAGAGAGCGGAATGAGCATCAGCGAGGGAGACAGGGTGAGGGCCAGAATAGTTGCTGTAAGTCTCAATGAGAGGGAGCCGAGGAGCAGTAAGATAGGACTCACGATGAGACAGCCCGGTCTTGGAAATTTATCCTGGATTGAGGCGGAAAGGGAGAAGGAGAGGAAAGAGGGATGAAGGAGTCTGCCTGTAAAAACTGCGGGTATATAACCCGTGAACTTACCTGTCCCGTGTGTGGAACCAGAGATCTGAGCAGGGACTGGAGCGGATTTGTTCTTGTTATTGATCCATCCAGATCGAAAATAGCACAGAAAATGGGAATAAAGGTGCCGGGATGGTATGCAATAAAGGTGAGATGAAAGACATGCTTGTACTTCCATCGCACGTCAGAGAGAGGCTTAAATCACCTCTTGGAAAGCTCTACAGGGGGAACGGTGCAGGGATTTTTGAGGATATGGAAGAACTGGATAATGCCAGTTTTGTTGCTGTGGTCGGTGATGTCGTATTTTACAACATGATGCGGGCAGGAAAGATGCCAGATATTGCGGTGATAGATGGGAAAACCATGAGAAGAGAAGTTGACGAGAATATAAAGGAACTTATAGAATGCTGTGATTTTTCAGAGCTAAGAGCCAGAAATCCTGCCGGGACAATCACATCCGATCTGGTTTTATCTCTGGAAAAAGCTGTTAAGGAAACAAGGGTGAAGGTTGTTGTTGATGGAGAGGAAGACCTCAGTGTTCTTCCACTTGCGATGCTTCTCCCGGAGGGCTCGATAGTTTTATATGGTCAGCCCTCTGAAGGTATTGTTGCGGTCAGAATTGATGAGGAGAAGAGAATGGAGATCTGTCAGATCATTGGAGAGATGGAAGGCAAGGATAAAGACTGGTTCATGAAGAAACTCTGCAGGAGGGATGTTCATGGAAATTGAAATACTTGAGGAGCGGGAGAATCCTCTTCTTGGAAGAAAAGAAATCAGATTTACGGTATCGTTTGATGGTCAGATGGTCAGGCGAAAGGAAGTGAGAGACAGGCTAACAGCACTGCTCAATGCCAGCCCCGAACTCCTTGTGGTTGATCACCTCAGGGTTGAGTACGGCAGACCGAGGGCTGTGGGATATGCAAAGGTCTACGCGGATGAAAAATTGATGAATAAGATTGAAAGGGACCATATTATAAGGAGGAATTTCGGAGGGGAAGAGGAGGAGGAAGGGCAATGAGCATTTACAAATTATACGAGATCGAGGGAGATAAGATCAGGAGAAAAAGGCTATTCTGCCCGAGATGCGGTGAGGGCGTGTTTCTTGCGGATCATCCGGATCGTCTATCATGCGGGAAATGTGGATACACCCAGTTCAAGAAAAAGAAGTAACTAACTTTCCATGCTTGTTCTCGGTATTGAGGGTACCGCCTGGAATTTGAGCGCTTCTGTTGTGGATGAAAATGATGTGATTGTTCAGGTGAGCGATCAGTATGTTCCTTCGAGTGGAGGGATACATCCCAGAGAGGCCGCTCAGCATCACTCATCAAAGATATCTGGAGTTTTGAAGAAGGTCTTTAATTCTGTCGATCCTGAGAGCATAGATGGTGTTGCATTCTCCATCGGGCCGGGTATGGGACCGTGTCTCAGGGTTGTTGCGACAGCGGGGAGGGCAATCAGCCTTGCTCTTGATGTTCCCCTTGTGGGCGTGAATCACTGTGTTGCCCATATCGAAGCTGGCATGTGGAAAACAGATGCGGTTGATCCCGTAATTCTCTATGCCAGCGGAGGGAATTCACAGGTTATTTCAAGGAGAGGCAACTATTACAGAGTTTTCGGGGAAACACTTGACATAGGCATAGGAAATGCCCTCGACAAGCTCGGGAGAGAGATGGGTCTCTCTCATCCCGGTGGACCAAAAATTGAAAAACTGGCCAGAGAAGGGAAGAGGTACCACAGTCTGCCCTATTCCGTAAAGGGAATGGATTTCTCTTTCTCCGGGCTTGTGACATCCGCAAAGACACTTCTTCAAAAGGGGATTAAAAGGGAAGATTTATGCTTCAGCTTTCAGGAGACAGCTTTTTCCATGCTCGTAGAGGTAACGGAGCGCGCAATGGCGTACCTGGATAAGGATGAGGTCCTTCTTGTGGGAGGGGTTGGAGCAAATTCAAGATTGAGACAGATGCTCTCCGTTATGTGTTCTGATAGATCTGCAAGGTTTCACTGCCCTCCCGATCACCTGATGGGCGATAACGGAGCCATGATCGCTCACACCGGAATGAAAATGCTCACCCATGGATTGAAAACAGACATCGAATCATCGAAAGTGAAGCCGGATTACAGGGTTGATGAGGTGGAGATACCGTGGTGATCAGGGGGGCTGAGGCTGAAGTTGAGGTTCTGGAAGACAGGGTGATAAAGAGGAGAAGAGAAAAGAAATACAGGATAAAGGTTCTGGATGAGATGATAAGGAAGAAGAGAACCAGAATGGAAGCGAGAATAATATCACAGGCCAGGAGAGCGGGAGTTGCAACCCCGATTATATACGATGTTACAGGAGATACGATAGTGATGGAGAGAATCCGTGGGGAACTTTTGAGAAATTGCATCAACGAAGAGCTTTCCAGGGCGGTTGGAGAAAATGTTGCCATACTTCATGAGAATAGAATAATCCACGGAGATCTGACACCAAAAAATATCCTTGTGACCGATTCAGGGCTCTATTTTATAGATTTCGGCCTCGCTTTTTTTGACGAGAGAATAGAACCGATGGGTATGGACCTTCACGTTTATTTTGAATCTCTAAAAGCGGATTTTGATAATCATATCGAACTGAGACTGGCTTTCCTTGAGGGGTACTCAGGATTCAGCAGGTATTCTCAGGTTGTGAGGAGGGTTGAAGAGATTGAAGAGAGGGGGAGATACAGGGCGTGATTTGTTGAATATCCCTAAACCGCCTCTTGCACTTGCCTCCATGGCTGGAATTGTGGATGTGGATTTCGCCAAAAGATTTGAAGGAGACATAGGAATTGCCTTTCTCGGTGGTTTCAGTGTAGATGACAGAGCTATGTCTGCGAGTATGAAGATGGTGGAGAGGGGCAGAAAGGAGTTCATATTTGAGGATCCCCTGAAAGGCATAGAAAGAGAACTGAAAAAATCTAAAGATTGCAAATTCAGAACAGGTATTAACGTAAGGGGAAGTGAACCGGAGAGTTACGTTGAAGTTGCCAGACTGGCTGAAAAATATGATGCCATCGTGGAGATAAATGCTCACTGCAGACAGCCAGAAATCATGGAGCTTGGAGCCGGTCAGTCCCTGTTAAAGGATCTGGAAGAACTCGGGAGGATTGTAAAGCTTACAAAGGATGAGGGAGTGATTGTATCGGTAAAATTCAGAAGTGGAGTCGTTGATGAGGGAGAGATTATCAGGGTCCTCGGAGATTCCGGAGCAGATATTATACATGTGGATGCCATGGCCAGAGAAGGTTATGATCTCAAGGTCCTGAGGAAAATCAGGGGCATGATCGCAAGCCATCTTATAGGTAACAATTCTGTAAGGAAGCCTGAGGATGCCCTCAGGATGTTCTCGTGCGGTGTGGATATGGTTTCAGTTGCCAGGGCATCCCTTGAAGGAAATATTTTCAGGGAAATCAGAAAAAAGCTTTGTCTTTAATGGGTTTAATCCGATCAGTTCTCATCTCTTTCCCCGTATTTCTCGTATAACTCTTTTCTGTGAGCTTCAAGCATATCATTTTCACTGCCAGAATACTCGGCGGATGTTACTACCCGGACTCCATGGCTCTCCGCATGATCGATGAAAGGACGTATCCTCTCCTTATAATTGAGATCCCTGAGAAGGTGATGATCAAGGATAACGGTTTTGACATCGGTCTCATCAACCATTTTTTTCAGGTTGATATTTGAGTTTTCCAGACTTCTACGGGAATACCTGTAACCGAGCATATAGGTCATTGGCCCATCTATCATGACCGTATCGGGGTTTTCGAAGATAATGAAATCGATCTGCTCCTTTATACCGGGGCCTTCAACGTCAGATGTGTACAGAAATCTCCTCTCTCCTTCTAAAATGCTTACCATCAGAACATACCCGAGTTTTGAGCTGGTTCCGTGAAAAACAGGAGGAGAAAACCTCACCTCAGTATCCCCGAATCTGTACTCTTTTCCATCAGGGAAATCAATTTTTGACGGGATACCTTTCAGTTTTTCGAGGAAATAACCTGCCCTTTTCTTCTGACTGAAATTTATCATGGTGGTGGGATGTTTAACAAGGGTGAGCTTTTCACTGTATATCTCCGGTATATCCGGCATGTGGTGATCGTAGTGGTAATGGGTGACGATCATAACATCTGCCATATCAGAGCACTGGATGATACGATCTCTGTGCTCCTGGAGCCTCTCATACTCCATCCAGTGGGGGGGAAGGCCGTATCTCCTTGGCCCAAGAGCAACTCCGGGGTCTATAAGAATTGAAATGGATTCAGTTTTAACAAAGGTGCACATGCTCCTTGTTCCGAGACTGTCGGAGGCAAGAGGGATGATCTTCATGTCACCTGTTCACTTTTTATCCCGTCTCTCTTTTATAATTTCTGCCACCTTTATCAGCGTTCTGCTCCTGGGCTTCGCTCTGTCCACCTCGACGTAACCTGTTTTCTCCCACCACAGGGATGGATATCTTTTTTCAGGATAACTCACGGGATTGAGATTGAGTTCTCTGCATGCTTCAGATATCTCATCAACAGTAGGAGTGGGAATTGAAAATCTTCTGGGAATCTGACGTCCGAGCCTTCGACTTTTCCTCCTGTCAATGTTAACCGTCCATATGATCATTCTGTTCTCCTTTTTCACGATAGATTCAGGTATTGCCGGGGGATAAAATCATTTCGATTCATTCCACTCCGGATTGATCCCCAAAAATTTTTTAACATAGAGGTTAAGGAGATGAGTTTGCAATGGTGAAGCTATCTGATCATCCCGTTGCTGTGGTCAAAAACGATTACAGAACGATGGTTGTGGGAGACCTCCACATAGGACTCGGCAAACTTCCCGTTGAGTTCTGTGTGGAAGAGCTGATCAGCTGTACAGAGAAGGTCTCTCCAGATAATATCGTCATTCTGGGAGATCTGAAGCATGGCATCGGTATCAGGAGGAGAGAACTTGCGGTCATTAAGGAGATGATCGAAACTCTCAGGGAGATGGTTGATAATATATTCATCCTTCAGGGCAACCATGATGGGGGTCTCAGAGAGGAGTTTGAGATGGTGGGTCCCCGGGGCTTCGTGTTTGACGGGACAGGATATTTTCACGGGCATGCTCTTCCCGTTGAAGATGTGTGGAAAGCGGACAGGATTTTTACCGCCCATACCCATCCCACAGTGATTCTGAAAGATGAGGTGGGGAGCGTGAGATTGAGGGTGTGGGTTGAGGGTAAGGCTGGAGGAAGAGAGGTTACGGTACTCCCGGCCTTCAATCCACTCTGCAGGGGTTCTGTATTGAATCGATCCAGAGAGGAGTGGATAGGAGTTCTCTTCAGAAAGAAATTGATGGATACCACATCTGCGAAAATCTACTCCCTTGATGGAACTTATCTCGGAAAATTAGGAATGTTGGGTTATGCTGAGTCGGAGGATAGTTGAAAGGCTGGAAAGGAAAAATATGGATCATCTGACGGAGATCCAGAAGATTGCTATACCAAAAATACTTGAGAACAGGGATGTTCTGATTATAGCACCAACAGGTTCGGGTAAGACCGAGAGTGCAATGCTCCCCGTATTTCAGAAAATACTTGATATGAAGCAGAAACAGGGAATTCTGGCTCTGTATATAACCCCTCTGAGGGCGTTAAACCGGGATATGGTGAACAGATTGAAGGAATGGGGGGATGAGCTTGGCATATCTGTGGATGTCAGGCATGGAGATTCATCGCAATCCCGGAGAAGAAAACAATCCCTGAATCCACCACAGGTTCTTATAACAACTCCTGAAACCTTACAGATTCTCTTCCTGGGCAGAAATCTGAGGAAGTGGCTCAAAAACCTGAAATGGGTCATCATAGATGAGTTTCACGAGCTTATGGACTCAGAGAGGGGTGCACAGTTGTCCATTGCAGTTGAAAGACTCAGGGAAATTGCAGATTTTAAAATAATTGCACTGTCAGCAACTATATCCAATGAGGAGGAAGCACTGCGATTTCTGGGCAGGAATGTGGAGGTGGTCAGGGCTGATATGAAGAGGGAGATGAAGGTTGAGGCTGTATGGCCTTCCCAGGAAGATGTCAGTGAACTTGTGGAGACGCTTTTCGTTGATGAGAGAGTCGCTGAGACTCTTGTTTGCCTGAAAAACATAATTGAATCTCACAGATCAACCCTCATATTTGTGAACACCAGACAGACTGCAGAGGCCTTGGGGCTGAAATTGAAGAGAATGGGGTGCAGTGTGGAGGTTCATCATGGCTCCCTCTCAAGAGATGCGAGAATTGAAGCGGAAAAGAACTTTTCACAGGGAAATCTGAAAGCTCTGATATGCACCTCTTCCATGGAACTGGGAATAGATATTGGATCCGTGGATGCTGTTGTACAGTTCCACTCTCCAAGAGAGGTTGAAAGACTGGTTCAGAGGGTCGGACGAAGCGGTCACAGAGTGGGACTTGTGGCAAAGGGATTCATAATCGTGAATGATTTCGATGATGCTCTTGAATCCATTGCAATAATCGATCTCATGAATCAGGGGAAGCTTGAAAAAAAGAGACCACATCTCTTGAGCCTTGATACCATCGCCAATCAGATCTGTGGCATTGCTCTTGAATACGGGAAGATCAGTGAGGAAAAGGTATTTGGAATAATAAAAAGGGCATATCCCTTTAAAGATCTCAGGAGAGAGGTATTTGACGAAATTGTTGAATTTCTCACCCGTATCGGGATTATAAGATATTCAGATGGTGTTATAATTGCCGGGAGGAGGACGAGAGAGTATTTTTATGGAAACATCTCGATGATTCCGGATGAGAGCAGAAAGGATGTTTATGACATCGTTTCAAGGAGATACATAGGAAGTCTTGACGAGTCTTTCCTGATGGACCTTGAAGAGGATATGATAGTTATAAGGGGTGAACTGTGGAAGGTTGTTGAGATCGATGATGTTGTGAAGGTCGAGCCTGTTGCAAAAGAGGGTGTTATACCGAGCTGGATCGGAGAGGAGATCCCTGTTCCCTTTCAGGTTGCACAGAAGGTTGGAGAGATAAGACGATGGATCGGGGAGCTTATCAGGAGTGAAGGTGCTGGGAATACTGTCAGAGAGATTATGGAGAGGTATCCCGTAAATGTGAAACTTGCGGAAGAGGTCGTGAGGGTGATTTCAGATCAGATCAGGAAAAATTTTGAGATTCCGGATGAGAGAACAATAACCATAGAGGGTTCAAATGGTAATGTGGTTGTAAACGCCTGTTTTGGCCACAGAGTTAACGAAGCCCTCGGAAAAATCCTTTCAGTTCTGCTCTCCGCCAGATATGGGAGCACGGTTAATGTTGAATCGGATCCATACCGGATAAAGTTGAGTCTTCCTTCGAGAGTCACATACAGGGATGTAATGGAATTGATGCTCTCACTCAACCCGGATCACATTGAATTTCTTGCGGAAAAGGCCCTGGCCAGAAGCAAGTTGCTGAAGTGGAAGGTCATTCATTCAGGAAGGAAATTCGGATACTTCAGGAAAGAATATGAGGACATTAACCTTGATTATGTGATCAGAAAAATTATGGATACGCCGGTTTACAGAGAGGCGTTGAGAGAGATCTTCCATGACCGGCTGGACATAACAACACTCAGGGATATAATTGGCAGACTTGGTTCAACCCATACCCTCGCGGGTAATGAAAACCTGAGCCCCATATCCATCCAGAAAGGAAGCTCTTCATTTGAGCTTGTGATGCCAGAAAAACCAACTCAGGCGATTTTGAATGCCCTCAAAAGGAGGATAATGGAAGAAGAGGTCATACTGAAATGCCTTCACTGCGGTTTCAGGAGGAAAAGGAAGGTGAGAGATGTTGAGGAAAACATCGAGTGCCCGGTCTGCAGGTCAAAGCTGATATCTGCTTTCAGCCCATTTTACGAGAAAGAAATTGAGAAAGACAGGAATGCACTGTACAGAAGGGCGAACCTTGTTTACGCTTACGGAAAGAGGGCTGTTATAGCTCTGAGTGCATACGGAGTTGGCCCTGATACAGCGGTGAGGATTCTTTCAGTTCCCGGAAGCGAGGATGAGTTTTTTGGATCAATTTTAAGGGCAGAGAGGAATTACGTCAGGACGAGAAAGTTCTGGGATTAGGTTCACAACAACCAAAAAGGTTAATTTCTCCTTTCTTCATTGAATCGGATAATGGGTTCAGAACTTCTGGAGCATCTGCCCGAAAAAATTGCACGATTCTATGAATCCAGAGGAATAACATCCCTCTTCCCCCCACAGAGGGAGGCACTCAGGAAA
>WAJW01000160.1 GCA_015523685.1 Archaeoglobaceae archaeon | reverse complement strand
ATCCTCTGTAATATCTCTGAAATCACCCCTCAATCCCCTCTCCTCCACCTCCTGTATCCACCATTCATATACATAAGATCCGGGCATGAGGGGGTGGTTGTTTTCCATGAAATCTCCGGCATTGATGAGAATCTCACCAACATCAATTATACTTTCAACTCTATTCCTGATTTTTTCTGCCTCTTCAAGAGAATCAATTCTTAAAACGCTCCCGTCATCCAGCCTCACCGTGGGACCTTCGATAGATGATACGGGAACCACACCTCCTGCTTTACCCGGTCTTTCGATCTTGAGCTGAGTGCCAATGGCTATGAAACTGTCAAGAAGATACATTGTCGCGGGATTCAGCCCGACAGTAGCAAGCCCGGAATTTCTTGCCCTCCCGTACCTCAGCCTGAATCCCCCTCTTGCAGAGGGATGACTGAAAACGGGTCTGCCAGCGATGAGATCTCTCAAAAACTTTTCTCCCGGAGAGATACCCCCATTTTCACCATCATCATTTTTTTTCCTGATCAGATTGTCAAGCCAGTCCCATCCATCAATCCCAAGCTTTTCAACAAATTTTTTCAATTTTGGAGCTTTCAGGGCTATTCCCTCTGCTATCACCAGTGCCATTCCACCCCGAACCCTGTTGGTTTCAACTCTGTCAAGATCTCTGTATCCCGAGACCTCCTCCTCTTCAGTTGGTTCTCCATCAACACACACAGGACAGTTGGACACTATCAGCCGTATCTCATCTTCAGATGGAAGATACTGCAGATTTGCAACCTTCTTGTAGAGGTTGATCTCTTCAACATACCTGCTGACCTCGCTCTCCGTGGGAACATATCTCCCTATGCCCAGCTTTCTCCTCACGTAATCTCCCACAAGAATTGAGATGACCTGAGCTGTACCTCCAGCACTGCGTATTGGTCCGGCATAGTAGATTTTCAGGTATTCACTTCCATCATAATTTTTGCCGATATCGACTCTTGCAATACCCTCTATTGGAGCGGCAACCACTCCTTCAGTTAGAATCGCTATTGAAGACCTCACAGCAGAATCCAGAACTTTCTGCCTGTCTTTAATACCCATCTCACCACTTGCAATGATATCCGCTATTTTGAATGTAATTTCCTCCCTCGATAACCCATCCTTCTCAAAACTTTTAATCCTCTCAGCCAGACCGGAAATTCCAAGCAATCTCTCGACTCTTTCTGCCATATCCGATGCGAACAGTATCTCCACATCTTTTTCAGGATCCAGCCCTCTATTTCTGGCCCTTTTAGCTATTTCATGGGCTTTTTTAAGGTTTTCAAGCAGAAGGGAATGGTATTTTTCAATCAGCCCATCACTATCCTCCGACTCACTTTTTTCAATCTCAAAAAATTGATCAAGAGTCGTATTCATTGGTATGCAATATGCATCCAGTAAATATAGGTATTTTGATAACATTGAAAATATCAGCATCAAAAAGTATTTTTTCAGGACGCCCAACCATTAAGTATGAAACTCAGGATTGCCTGTGTTCAGCCCTCTGTGGGGGGAGAGTTTGAGGAAAATATTTCCAGTGCGGAAAAACTTCTTGAGGAGGGGTATGAGAAGGGTATCAACCTTTTTCTTCTTCCTGAATACTTTTCGTATCCAACTCCTGATTTCATCCTTTATTCCCGCGAAACACTCAAAATTATCAGGAAATGGAGCAGGATTTTTAGCTCGATCGTGGCAGGAAACGTGGTGGTAGATGAGAATGGAGAGAGATTCAACATTCTGAAAATTTATCGCAGGGGTCATCTTGTGGGTGAACAGAAAAAACTTCATCCAACACAGATTGAGCGAGATTACGGTATAAGACCTGGAAACAGACTCGAGGTTTACTCGATAGACGGTATAAACATTGGAGCCCTCATATGTGCTGATATACTCTACCCGGAAATATGCAGGGTCGCCGGTATCAAAGGGATTGACCTGGTTCTCAACCCCGTTGTATCTTTCCGCAACAGTGATTTTCCTCCACGAAGATATAAGGAATGCCTGTATTTTACCAGATCCTTCGATAATGGTTACTTCATAGCCAAAGCCGGAGGGGTGGGAAATTCACCCTGCGGGGATGAGACTGCAGGAAGGAGCCTCATTTCATCCCCCCACGGTATACTGAAAAAAGCTAAGGATGAGCTTGCCCAGGAGCTGGTATGGGCCGATATCGACATCGAAGCAGTCAGATCCTTCAGGGAAAAGAATTATTCCCTCAGAGACAGAAATGTTGAGGCTTACAGGGAACTGATTTAAACATTCAATTAGTTAGATAGACATCGAACCGTTAGATATATATCTAACTTATGACATTACAATATACCGGTGATAGTATGGTGGAACTGACATATGAAAGCAAAATTGGTGTTGCGAAGGGAACGCCTGTTGAAGAGGATGTAAAGCAGAACTTTATGGGAGAAACATCGGAAGTGGGCCTCTATCTGGCAATGGCAAAGCAGGCTCTCAGAGAGGGATATCCGGAGATTGCCCTCGCCCTGGAAAAGATTGCGTGGGATGAAGCATGGCATGCTGCAAGGTTTGCGGAGCTGAACGGAATGATTTCCGAAAGCACAAAGGAGAACATAGAGAAAATGCTGAGAGGAGAACAGGGTGCCAATAAAGGTAAGAGGGAATCGGCTGTGAAGGCAAAGGAGGAGGGTGTTGACGAAGCACATGATTTCTTCGATGAATCCTCAAGAGATGAAGCAAGACATGCGAGAGCTCTGAAAGGTCTGCTGGACAGGTATTTCAGCTAAACATCTTTTTTCTTTTTTTATGTTCAGAGCTCCATCTGATCCGGAACTTCTGAAGGTTATTTCAGAAGAAACAAGAATGAAGATAATCACCCTTCTACATTCCAGAGAGATGACAAACTCTGAAATTGCATCTTCCCTCAATTTATCAAAGTCCACAATTACACATCATCTGAAGATGCTCGAAAGAGCTGGAGCAGTTGAGGTATCAAGAATCGAGGAGACATCGAGAGGGATACCCAGAAAGTTCTACAGGCTTTCCGATAAAATCAGGAAATGGCTGGATAATGAAATCCCTGAGAACATGAGAGATGAGATCCTCCATGAGATCAGACAGGCCATCGAAAGGGGCCGGATAAGAACGATAGGCGACGGCATAAACGTCGCTTTTCTGAGATTGTTGAAAGCGATGCTCCTCTCAGGTGGAGAACAGATGATCGATATGATGTACAGAGAGGGATACAGGATAGGCTCGGAAGTGCTCTATGAAAAGGTGGAAGGGAGTGATCTCGGAGAAATTCTCGAAAATATATCGGTGGTCTGGAAGGACCTCTCCCTCGGAGAGATGGAAATCCTGAGGGTTGAACCGGATTCTGCAGTTGCGAGGGTTAAAGAATGCTATCAGTGTGCCAATTTCCCCAATGTTGGAAGGCCTTTATGCCCCCTTGATGAGGGCATAATAGCGGGAATCCTTGAAAAACTCACGGGGAAGAAATATTCTGTCAAAGAGGTGAAATGCTGGGGAACCGGATATCCTTACTGTGAGTTTGAGATAAAATCAGAAAAGTGATATTGATGATTTATTGAGATAACATTTTTTTGGAATATCCATGTTACCTCGAAAATCCTGATGTTTCAGTTTAAAAATGGACCTTTCTTTTTAAGAATATGAACGAATAGAATGGATTAACAATCAATTTTAAAAACTTCCCATAGATAATCCAGTTTTTCTGGGATTTTTGGGGATGAGAATATTTTCCTGATGGTAATCATCCTCTTTCCCGGCTCAATATCCCTCAGGATCGCCTTGCCCATTGATGGAATACTGTAAAAGTCGATAATGAACTCTGGAGGGACGGTGAAACGGACTTTTTTGATATCACCGCCCACTTTCTTAACGATCTCCTCTATCTTTTCCCTCTCAGATACCAGTCTGTGAGTCAGACCTGACTTCTTTATCAAGTCGATCTCTCCATCAAAAAAACCCACGGGATAGTTTCCACCCACGCATCCGTTCTCTGAAATAACTCTCATGGCTTCTCTCATGGCAATTTCAGGATGTGGGAGAAGAAATATGGATGCAGAAAATATCACGTAATCAAAGGAGCCATTCCTGAAAGGAAGGTCTTCAGCATCTGCAATAACTGTTGTTACTCCGCGCTCATGAGCTCTTTTAACCATTCCTTCTGAGATGTCAACTCCTGTAACTCTTCCGTAATTCATGTATGCCCGCGATGATATACCACTTCCACACCCCACATCGAGAATCATGCCGGATGGTTTTATTAATTCGGCTGTCATCAGAGCAAGGCTTTTAAAAAAGTTGTATTTTGATTCGAATTGCTCATAATACGGCTCAGATTCTGTAAAATTTTTCCGAATGCTCCTCTTAATTCTCAGTTCTCTGCTGACCCTAACACCTACCTTATTAACTCCTTCAACCTGTTTTTAATTCCTTCCGGATCCGATTCCTCAATTCCGAAATACTCACAGAATGTCTTCGTTGTCCTCAGTATTCTCGTCCTCCCCGATTTTTCCGCATCAACAAGACCGAGTTCCTCAAGCCTTTTAACATGTCCATATGCCTTGTTCCCCCTTTTTCTGGCCAGATCTGACATTTTTATGGGCTGATGATAGGCTATCACCGCAAGAGTTCTGAGGGTTCCTCTGTCGAGATCCCTTTCAGCAAGACGTTCAATATACTTTGAAAATGCAGGCCTGACCCTCATTACATAACCATTCCCGAGCTGTATGATCTCAAGGGCGGTCTTTCTCGCACGGTACTCATTCATCAGGTTCTTTACAATCTCACCAACCCTCGCTTTTTCTATGCCGGAAATTCTTCCCATTTCCTCTATGGAAATTGGTTTATCCGCGGAGAACAGAATGGCTTCAATCGCCAGCTCTTCCATTTCCACTCCACCATATCTCAAGCTCACCGTACATTCTTTCCTGCCTGAGAGAGATCTTCTTTCTGAAGGCCAGATAGAGAAGAGAAATGTAGATTGAAACGGGATCGGCACCATTGCCCCTCAACAGCTGTGAGAAGGTGATGTACTCCCTACCGTTCATCAGACTTAACAGCTTTCTCTCAACCCTGTACATCGTCTCCTCTATGAACTCCTCATGCGGTATGTGCATCGTCCTTCTGAATTCTTTAGATCTCTGCCTGTCTTTCAACTTCCTTCTCTCTCTCCTCCTCTTCTCTACAATTTCAGCCCTTTTCAGCTCTTTTACAAGCTCGTCAAGAGTTGTATGCCTTTTTATCTTTCTACTGCATGAGGGCGGAGGAAGTTCCTCCACTTCTTCCGTGATTTCCAGTTCAGGTTCATCCGTAAAATGGAAGAATTCCTCAAAATCATCCTCATCATTTTCATCCTCCACGAGGACTTCAGATTTTAACCTTACGAGCATTGAAGCGTAAAGCAGAACCCTCCCGGATATTCTTAAATCCAGTTTCTTCATTTCTTCAAGCTTTTTCAGAAATTTATCGGTAACATCGACTACATCAATATTCCAGGGGTCTATCTCCCCCTTTTTCGCCATTCCAACCAGTATCTCAACGGGATCTTCTATCTCGGCTATCAATTCATCCTCACTCCCGTTACAATCGTACTGTTGTCTCTCATTGTCACTCCGATGATGCTGTCTGCCTTCTCGATCATCGGTTTTCTTAGGGAGACAACGATGAACTGGGCATTCCTTGAGTTTTCTCTTATGAGTTTCGCAACCCTGTCGACGTTTACTCCATCAAGAAACATGTCTATCTCATCAAAGACGTAGAAAGGAGCGGGCTTGTACCTCTGAATTGCAAAGATGAGTGATATGGCAACGAGACTCTTCTCTCCGCCAGACATTGACTCGAGTCTCTGAACGGGCTTTCCATATGGTTTAACATTTATGTAAAGACCGCTTTCGAATGGATTGTCCGGATTTTCGAGAATGAGCTCACCCGTGCCATCAGATAGCTTTGCAAAAATCTCCTTGAAATTTGCATTTATGGCATTGAAAGTTTCATAGAACACCTCTTTTTTTCTGCTTTCATACCTTTCGATCCGCTCCAGGATCCCATCTCTTTCCCCGGAAAGAACATCTCTCTTCTCCACAAGTTCATCTCTGCGTTTCGAGACCTCATGGTACTCCTGAATCGCTTTCAGGTTAACATCACCCATTTCCTCAATTTCCCTTTCAACATCCACCAGTTCTCTCTCAACCTCCTTTAAAGGTGGAAGCTCCTCAATCA
>WAJW01000159.1 GCA_015523685.1 Archaeoglobaceae archaeon | reverse complement strand
GGTTAACATCACCCATTTCCTCAATTTCCCTTTCAACATCCACCAGTTCTCTCTCAACCTCCTTTAAAGGTGGAAGATCTTCAATCATCTCAAACTCTTCTGAATCGATTTCGTTTTTGAGGTTTTCAAGCAATTCCATTTTTCCCCTGATCTTCTCTTCAATAACAGATATCTCTGTCTGTATGGTTGTTTTCCGCTCTTCAAGTTCCGTTATCTGTTTCATCACGTTATCTCTTTCATCCCTCAGATCCTTCAGATTCTCCGTGAGTTCCTTCTCTTTTTCAAATCTCTCCTCGAGAGTGGATTCATATCTGGTTATGCTCTCCTTCTCCTTTTCCACTCTGGCCTTCAATCCTTCAATTTCATCCTCAAGTGATCTAACCTTACCTGTTCTTTCCTGAATGGCTTCTTCAAGGTTCTTTTTATTCAACCCCAGTGATTCAAGCCTGCTTTCTATTTTTCTCAGCATTTCCCTGTTTGCCTCAATATCCGAATTAAGCTGTTCCAGTTTCTTAGCATAAGCGGGAATTTTTGAACCTTTCAGACTACTCTCCACGGATCTGATCTCCCTTTCAACATCTGACTTCTCTTTAACTCTTTTCTCAATCTCCATCTCGATTTCTTTCAATCTTTCAGTAACACCTTCCCTGTCCTCCTCAAATTTCCTGAGTTCATCTTTAATTTTCCCTGCGGTTCTGAGAGTCTCCTCTCTTCGTGTCATCAGAATTTCAATTGATTTCCTGACACCGTACAGCTCGTTCTGAATTCTGTCCGCATCTTCCTGGAGTCTTCTTCTTTGCTCTTCAACATGGTTCAGTTCATTGATGAGATTCTTTCTTCTGTTTCTGAGGATGGTCAGCTCTTCTTCCAGCTTAACTATCTCCTGTCTGAAATCTGAAAGGAACGTGTATCTTGCCTTTGCCCTGCTTCCACCGGTCATGGCCCCGCTCTTCTCCACAAGGTCTCCATCCAGTGTGACCATTCTCAGATCGTATCGCTCTTTCAGTATCCTTTTTGCAGAATCTATGTCTTCAACCACAACAGTATCCCTGAATATGAAATTGAACACAGGTCTGAACTTCTCTTCGAATGAGACAAGGTTTATTGCATAGTCCACCACTCCGTCCAGTTTGAGGACATCTTTTCTGAGATTGATCCTGCCGAATTTTTCTTTAAGACGGCTGAGTGGCAGAAATGTGGCTCTCCCTGCATTTCTATCTTTTAGATACTTTATTGCCCTGACCGCATCATCTTCAGTATCGACAACAATGAACTGCAGACCTGCACCTCCTGCCACACTCAGGGCAGTTGAAAATTCATCATTCACGGTTCCAAGTTCTGCCACTATTCCGTAAATTCCCGGCAGCACTCTTTCTTTCTTTGCCTTCAAAATCGTCTCAACTGCCTTCCCATAGGCCGATTCTTCCATGGCCCTTAGCTTGGCGGTTATAGAAGCGAGTTTAACCTCAATCTCCTTTATATTCTTATCAAGACCAGAGATTTCATTTCTGAGACTGAAAATCTTTTTATCTATCTCATTTCTTTCTCTCAGAACATCTCCAAGCTTCACCTCGAGAGACCCGGATCTTTCTTTCTGCTTCTCCATCTCTTCCTGAATTTCCGATAACCTGTAGTTTATTGCATCAAGCTCATGCCGTTTTTCATCCACCTCAACGCTTCTCTTTCTTATGGAATCAAGGAGGACATCACGCTCTCTTATAAGTGATGATATCTCTCCCTTCAGCCTTTCGGACTTCTCTTTCAGAGCGAACAGACGATTTTTCTGCTCCTCATACTTTTTCCCCATTTCGCCAATCTTTGTTTTCAGTATCAGGGCTTCCCCTGAAAGCTGATTAATTGTTGATTCCACCCCTGCTCTCTGGATTAGATACCTGTTCATCTCCTCCTCAATTTTCTTAAGCTCTCCCCGTTCCTGATTTATCTTTACGAGGATTTTTGTCTTCTCACCACCCAGCCTTTCGATTTCTTTTCTGAATATCTCTATTCTCTGTTTACTTCCGGCAATTTCCGTTTTAATGTGCTGTATTTCCTCTCTGAGCTGTCTGTAGGTCTCTTCTCCTTCCTCCATTATTTTCCTGGTGAGCTCTTCAGCCCGTTTTTCAAGGATGTTCAGCTCATTACGGATTTCCGCGAGTTCTCTGGATTTCTTATCTTTTTTCTGATTCAGCCTTTCGATATCTCCTTCAACCCTGTCTACCCTCTTCTGAATTTCCCGAACCTCATGAGCAATCCTGCATTTTTCAAGATACTCCCTCCGCTCCTTCAATTCTCTGTATCTTATCGCCTGCTCCTTATCTCTCTCAAGCTGTTCAAGCTGAGCCTCGACCTCCGAGAGTATTATGCTCACCCTCTCGATTCTTTCAGCCACAACTTCAAGTTCTTTCAATGCCTGTTCTTTCTTTGCATCAAACTCAGAAATTCCCGCGATGTCATCGATTATCTTTCTCCTTTCGTATGGTGTCATTTCGATTATCCTTGTAACATCTCCCTGCATGACAACGTTGTACCCATCTGAATACAATCCAGCATAGGAGAGCTTTCCGTGGATCTCTGAAAGAGTAGCAGGAGTTGAATTTATGTAATAATAGCTGTAATACCCGCTTTCTGTCTCTTTTATTCTCCTTGTGATTTTAACTTCATCTGACTCAACAGGTATCTTCCCATCTGTGTTATCAAAGACGACAGTTACCTCGGCATAGTCTTTTCTTGTACCGTTGAAACTGCTTATCAGATCGGTCAGCTTTTCAGCCCTGAGTGCCCTTGAGCTGGACAGGCCCAGAGCAAAAATTATTGCATCGATGATGTTTGATTTTCCGCTCCCATTTGGGCCGGATATAACGGTGAAACCGTCTAAAACAGGTATTGTTGTCTTTTTTCCGAATGATTTGAAATTCTTTATTTCAAGCTCTTTTATTTTCATTTCATTCGCATATGATCAGATCTCCGCCATTTCCGTTGTTAACTCTGGATTTATGTTCACATTCAGCTATTATGTATTCACTTTCTTTACTATCTCCGGATACCTCGGGGTTTTTAACTTTCTTTAGTCTTCCAAGAAGGTTTCCTGTTGAATTCTGATAGTTAACGGGTGGACTCTCCTCTTCCCTTCTCTTCAATCCGTCTTTCAACTCAATTAGTTCATCAGTCAGACTCCTTATTGCCCTTTCCATTTCCTTTAATCTTGATTCCAGGAGATCTCCCACATCCTGGAATATCGTATTCATATATTCCCTTACATAATCAGCTATCCGGGCATCGATGAATTCTCTGAGTTCTCTGATTTCCTTTTCCTTCTCATTCAATTTCTTCTCAAGTCTTTCAATCAGTATCCTGTCTCCATCCATTCCTTCAAACATATACCTTTCTGCAGAGTTATCTACCACTAACCATCCCCTCCGATATAACCCATACCTGAATAAAATTTAATTTAAAGGTATTTATATTTTTCCCAGACGAAAGATTGGCCCTTTAATATTTTCCTGCCACCACTCCCATAATCGATATGCTTTTAATTATTTAATTAAACAGTCTGTGTTGCCACTCCGGAACCACAATGACATTAATGGACAAGATGATTGGTTTTACCGCGATATATTTCAAACTCGTTAAAATTTATGTTTCTGATGGCGATACCTACGCTATTCTTTGATGAGATAAATATTGATAAAAGACATATCTCGAAGGTAACTGAATGGATACAACAGGGTTTTACATGCAAAAAGCCAACTCGTATGTCATTTCCCGGCGGAAGAACTCGATGAAAAGGACAGGGGATTGAAAAAAAAACAAGGATTCTAAAAAAATTTTACTTCATAGGACACCCTTACATGGATGAGGGTGAGAGGGCTGTAAACCTGGTGATAGTTACAT
>WAJW01000158.1 GCA_015523685.1 Archaeoglobaceae archaeon | reverse complement strand
CTAATTCATCAGAAACGTACATTCCAAAAGGATTTATATTCTTTTGGAGATAAGATCGAAAGCGAAATGCCAGGGTTTTCATTGAAGAAGTCCCCAACCTGCATGGAGAGATTGAAAAAAGAGTGGTTAAAGTGGGAGATGGGTCCATTGTCAAATTGTTCGATAAAACACCATCCCGGAGAAAGATACGGATGTTGTATGCCCGCATTTCATAAAGCTAAAATGAGCTAATGGTTGTCCTTTCAGTTGTGCATGGTGCTATTTGCAGAGAACATTCAGATTCCTCCAGGAAATCAAACTACCTCTGGAATCGTTTATCATAGCCGTAGACATCAACAACGGGCATTGCAATCAACCTCGCGGAGTAGGAATATAAGAGAAAAGAATGGGGCGAAAGTGTAGGGAATTGGACATAAAATCAAGTGCCCGGGGCCGGATTTGAACCGGCGACAATGCGGTCTTCAGCCGCACGCTCTCCCTGGCTGAGCTACCCGGGCCTCAAAGGATACACCAACAGGAGGTATTTTTAACTTTTGGTATTTTATCCTGCCCACGATGGATAAATTAAATAAAAGCTATGCGGGTCTTCCAAAGAAGCGTTTCACATGAGGTCTCGTCAGGTAGTACAGGATCACAATGGCAATCACGAGTCCCACGATACCTCCAGGATTTCCCGTCACAAGTGAACCAAGATTGGTTATCAGGCTTATGGCCGAAAGGATGATTGCAAGCCACCAGGCCCAGCCCCTGCCATTCCACAATCCGTACGCCACAACGAATGCCAGAACTGCAAGAACTATGAATATAAAAGCCATCGCCAGGGCAAACATACCGAAGAATATGCCAACCCCGGGCATCTTTCCTCCGAGAGTTGCCAGGAACAGCATCCCGGCAGTCCCGAAAAGCATCAATATACCTGCGATTATCTCAAGAACAGCCAGAATTGTAACACCTGTTGGCCTCTCCATGAAGAATAAAAAAAATTTTCTGATATAAATATTTTTTCAGAAATCCGGATGGATCACTGGACTTCCTGAATTCCCTTTTCTGTGATGACCCACTTACCCTTTTCAGGTGAGTCAAGCAGACCCTTTTTTCTGAGTGGAGCAAGTCTGCATGAAACTTTGGAGGTTTGAACTCCAATTTTCTCGGCGATTTCCTTTGATGTTGCCTCTCTCCCCAGATCTCTCAGGGCTTTCAAAATTTCTTTATTCAGATCAGAACCCACGATATCACCCATATTATCAACCGGAATTATTGATATAAACCTTGTCCATTATCTGTTCGGGTTCAGGCAATATCCCTTGCCGTATCTATCTGAACACCCTCATAGACCTTGAATCTTATAAGTTCGGATACGGGGGTTCTCCCTCTTATCTTCGGAATGGCAAGCTTGTTCACAACCCTCTCGCCAAGTCGTTCAAGCTCGATATCAAATATAACATCGGATATGTTGAGAACCATGTACTCAAGGTGGGAAGGCTGTAGATCCTTGATGACGTACAGATAGATCAGATGTCCGGTCTCTTTGGAAACGGAATAGAGTTTATTCAGAAGCCATTCTTTCAGAGACTGAGGAACATCGAGGGTTAAAAAGAAGGAGAAGCTATCAAAAATCAGATTGGCATCCTCTTTTTTTTCAACTATCGTATTTAGAGTGTGATCCACGAAATCAAATATCTCTTTATCCCTGAATCGATCTTCAAGAATGAACCTCCCGTATTCATCAAGGTAATACTGAGAGTATATGTCCACGAATTCTACATTATCCACCTCGAACTTCATTGCTTCCATGTTGGCTGTTATGTGCTTGAAGTGCCTCGATGTATTGAAATAGTACGTCTTCCTCGATGTTGCAAACTGATAAAGAAAAACCTCTGCCATGCTCTTGGGATTTGCATAAACACAGACCAGAGAACCTTCTGGCAATCCACCATCAAGATTCCTGTCTAACAGAAGGATGCCGGTTTTTTTATTCTTGATTTCGTATCTTTTCCTTTCAACAACCCTCTGTTCCATCACTACCACTATTTCTCTTTCATTACAATTACCATTATTATCATAAGGTACTTAATACTTTTGGTTTTCAGCCCACACATCCGATATGCACTGCCATCCATGATAAAAAATTCGGAGAAAGGAGCCGGTTTGCACATATCAAGAAAAAATTTATTAACCATTACCTTCAACATCTTGGAGATATTTTGACAGGAGGCCAGATATGAAGACAGTTGATATCGTGGAACTTCTGCTAACCGCAGAACTGTACAACAGGTATGAACATCTGACCGAGGATGACCTTCCAAAGAAAATAAGAAAACTCTTCTGGAATCACGGGGATGGAAAAATACAGAGACCCCTCGCGGTTACCCTCGAGCATATAAAGAACTATACCGGAATGGATGGTGAAGAGACACTGAAAGACCTGCCATTTATCGATATAAACAGATTCAACGGCCAGTGCAGAATTACAGTTCTCGATGTGGGATCAAAGTGGTATCTCAAGAATGCAGATGTGGAAAAAATCGAGCTCAATCCTGTTCTGGCGTACCACTATGAAAACTACGACTCTGTTGAGGTATCCTATGCCAGAGCGAGGGAAAAGAATCTTCCAAAGGAGAGTGACAGGGAATGGCTGTCGGCACTGATATCGAAGCTGGAAGAGGATGAAGACACATCCGATATGCTGAAACTTGTAAAAGTGGTTTCCCCCGAGGACGTGAGGGTCACATTCGATGATATAGTTCTGTCTCCGGAACAGAGGGAGGAGATAAGCAAGATAGAGATCGCGATCAGAAACAGAGATTATCTCAGAGAGATAGGCCTGTATGACATCGGTAAGCTCCTTTTCATAGGACCTCCGGGCACAGGCAAAACTTCTACTGCCCGGGCACTTTCCTCAAAACTTTTCATACCTCTTGTGGAGGTCAAGCTCTCCATGATTACCAGCCAGTATCTTGGAGAGACATCCAAAAATATTGAGAGAGTCTTTGAACTTGCCAAAAAACTCAGCCCATGCATTCTCTTCATTGATGAATTTGACTATGTTGCAAAAACGAGAACATCCGATGAGCATGCAGCAGTTAAAAGGGCGGTGAATACTCTGCTCAAAGCAATAGACGAGATAAATCTGGTTGAGGATGGTGTTCTGCTGATCGCTGCAACAAATCACCCCCAGCTACTGGATCAGGCAGCATGGAGGCGATTCGACAATGTTCTCGAATTCCCCATTCCGGATTTAGAGCTCAGAAGGAAAATACTTGAGAAGATACTGTATAGAGTGAAGGGAGATTTTGATATCAACAGGGTTGCAGAGAAAACAGATGGATTTACAGGAGCGGATCTCAGGCTTGTTGTAAGAGAGGCTGTGCTATCTTCTCTCCTCAATGGAAAGAAAGAGATAAGTCAGGCTGATCTCGAGATCTCGATCGAGGATGTGAGAAAGAGACTCGTGCTCAGGGGAGGAGACTGATGGAGATCGTTCTTCTTGGCACGGGAGATGCAACCGGCACCCCAAAAATCGGGTGTAACTGCAAGACATGCAGAGACGCAAGAATAGAGGGGTGGTGCAGAACCAGATTTTCAATTCTTGTGAAGAACAACGGGAGAAACATCCTCATTGACACGAGTCCGGACATGAGGCTTCAGCTCTTGAGGGCAGACGTTCATAAGGTCGATGCGGTTATATGGACACACGGACACTATGACCACTTTGCAGGATTTGGAGACTTTTACAGGGTCCAGAATGGAGTCAGGGTTTACAGTGCAAGAGAAGTTCTGAAATATATTGGAGGCTTCCTGCATTTTATGAGGTACAGACCCATTGAGAGAGAAGCGTACAGTCCCTTCGAACTGTTCGGGCTTAAAATAACACTGTTCGATGTGAATCATCCACCCATGGAGAGATCTCTCGGTCTGGCCATAGAAAATTCCTCAAAAAAAGTTGTAATTACAGGTGATACAAACACGAATATACCCGAAGAAAGCTTGGAAATTATGCGGGATGCTGATCTGATGATAGCCGATGCGATTGCCCCCGAAGGGTTCAACCTTAAGAAGCACATGAATGCGGGAGAGGCATACAGACTTGCAAAGTCACTCAATGCAAGGAAGGTTATTTTCACCCACATAAGCCATTTCTATCCGCCCCATGAAGAGGCCTCTGCGAACTATCCACTTGGAAGAGACATGCAGAGGTTTGTACTTTAGCATGATAGTCGGAATAGACATAGGAGGAGCGAACGTCAAGGCCTGCGACACATATGGGAAGGTGTATTTCAGATACAACCCCCTCTGGATTGAGAAATCGGTAAACCGCTCCCTTAAAAATATTGAGAATCTTTTCCAGCCGGAATATGCCGGAATAGTGATCACCGGAGAACTTTCAGATGCATTTAACACTAAAAAAGAGGGGATAAAGAGAATAGCCGATGAGGCTCAGAAAATCTTTAAGAATGTGTACTTTTTCGGAATTGATGGGGCATTCCATAAAAATGCATCCAGATTCGAGCTCTTTTTCTCACCCAACTGGCTTGCATCAGCCAGATTTCTTCTGGAGAGCTTTTCAAACGCAATCTTCGTGGATGTCGGATCCACAACCACCGACATCATACCCCTCGTTGACGGAGATGTGATGGCTGGAAAGACAGATTTTGAAAGATTGAAAAGGGGAGAACTCATTTATGTTGGCGCCCTGAGGACAAATCTCAGTTTTCTCTTACCTGTTGTCGATATAGATGGGGAAATCCCATCCTCCCCTGAATATTTCTCCTCCACAGGTGATGCCCTTATTGTAACCGGTGATCTGGAAGAGGAGGACTATTCATGTGACACTCCCGACGGAAGGGGAAAAAAGAGGGAGGATTGTCTGAGACGAATCGCAAGAACGGTATGCTGTGATCTGGAGGAACTCGGTGTAAATAACGCCGTAAAAATAGCATTTCAGGCCAAAGAGAAACTGCTGGAGGTTATTGAAAGGGGAATCGCCAGGATTTCTGAAAGGTATGGAATAGACACGGTTATTGGAGGGGGAATGGGAGAATTCCTGATAAAATCCGCCACGGAAATCCTTGGACTGGAGTTCATCTCCCTCACCAGAGAATATGGTAAGGAGATATCGAAAGTCTTTCCAGCCTATGCCACCGCAAAACTCCTGGAAAGACATCTGGGGGAAGACCGATGAGGTACGTGATAAAGATCGGGGGCAGTGTGATGCACATGGGGAGAAAAATTCTGAAAGCCCTTGAAGATACAGACAGGGAAATGCTTATAGTTCCTGGAGGAGGACTGTTTTCTGATCTCGTTAAGGTTGTTTACGATATATACGATGTGTCCGATGATTCAGCTCACTGGATGTCCATTCTTGCAATGGATCAGTACGCCTATTTTCTTTCGGATGGAAGATACCGGCTGACGGATGTTCCGGAATTTTCAAGGGAACCTGTTATTTTAAAGCCCTACAATCTGATGAGAAAAGAGGATCCTCTCCCCAGATCGTGGAGCGTCACATCGGATGCAATTGCAGCATGGATAGCGGGGGAACATGATGCAATGATGGTCAAGGTGACAGATGTCGACGGAGTTGAGATCGGGGGTGTTCTGAGGGAAGAGGTCAGAGCAGGGGAGCTCACCGGGATTACCTCCTGTCTGGATCCCGTGACACCCGGCATACTCATGAAGTATGAAACGGACTGTTTTGTCGTCAATGGAAATAACCCCGAAAGAGTAAAAGGTTATATACTGGGGGATGAGGTAATAGGAACGCTCATCAAGGGAGGAGATAAGTGATGGAGATAAAGAAGTGCATAACCTGTGGATCCAATCTCATTGGCACGAGCTACGTTAAATTCCCATGCCCCATATGTGATGAGGTCATCTACAGATGCAACAGATGCAGAAAACTTGGAAACCCATATGAATGCCCCAAATGCGGGTTTAAAGGACCGTGAGGTGATATAATGGCCGTAGCAGCAAAGCTGAAAATAATGCCGTCCGGCCCGGAAGTGGATATGGAAAAACTCAAAGAAGAGATCAAACAGCAGGTTAGTGACCTTGCAGAAGTCAGGGATTTTGCCGAACAGCCAATTGCTTTCGGAATCAAAGCTCTTATAGCACTTGTGATGCTGGAAGATGCAGAGGGTGGAACGGATAAGGTTGAAGAGGCCATTTCCAGAATAGATGGAGTTGAGAGCGTTCAGGTGGAGGAAGTGAGCAGGATATAATGGCAGAAGTTCACCGCATTGTGACTCCCCCCATTCAGGGAAACTCCTATCTCATCCTTGATGAGAAAAATGCTGTGATAGATGTGGGAGGAAACCCCGCATTTCTGATTTCAAAAATTGGAAAATATATTGAAAAGGATGAGCTTGACATCATACTGTTGACCCATGGCCATTTTGATCATTCCGGCGCTGCAGGAGAGCTGGCTAAAATCACCGGTGCAGAGGTATACTTCCACCGAAATGAGCTGGAGCTTATAAACAACCCCCTGACCAATGGAGCAAGGCTCTTCGGCATGAAATTCACCCCGGTCAACCCATCAAAGCTTCTCGATGGTGGAGAAATACTTGATCTCGGAGATGTATCCCTCGAGGTTATACACCCTCCGGGTCATTCACCGGGCAGTATATGCCTCTATGAGAGGGAGAAGAAGTGGCTATTTTCCGGGGACACGGTATTTCCATTCGGAAACATAGGTCGAACAGATCTGCCGGGCGGAAATCCAGAACTCCTTGTGGAATCAATAAAAAAGCTTGTTGAACTCGATGTGGAGATCATGTATCCCGGGCATGACAGCGTTACCTCGGACAATGTAAGGGAACAGATACTCCAGTCACTCAAATTTGCCGAGATATTCCAGTAAAACTGAGGTATGCAGAATGCCAAAAAATGATGAAACAGGCTCAGATGAACTCCTTGAAAAAATTGCGAGGGAACAGCTTAAAGCCGATTACCGCAAATCCCTCGGGAAAGAATATTCAAGAAGATACCTGGACAGTGAAATAAAGAGGATTTTTAAAAGAGACAACAGGGATCATCCAGAGGAAGATTGATCTAAGAATTTACATTACGTATAACGGGACAATTGCAGAGATAACAACCAGAGAGATGAGAATGAAAAGCTTAAGGAACTGATAGAGGTTCAGGCTTGATCTTCTCACAAAAAGTCCGGAATCAGCAGAGAAACCCCTCGAGATCATAGCCTCATAACTTCTGTCTGCCTGAACAATTGCATTGATTATCAGACTTCCCATGAGGTATGAAATTATTCTGAGTTTTCTCCCATAGGGTATGGATGAGAGTTCAAATCCCCGCGATGCCATGCACTCCCTCATTCTCCTCAGAGCCAGTCTGAATTCCATCAGATATCTTACTGTGAGGGAAAGGAGAAATATGAACTCCTTTGGAATGCGAAGCTGTCTCAACGCACCGAGTATCTCATGTTCCTTCAGGACAGCTATAAGGGAAATGAAGGTGAAAGCGGATAACAGGCGAGAGAAAAGAAGAAGACCGAACTCCAGACCCTCAGCCCTTATGGTGAATATCCAGTAACTGAATATCACATTCTCCCCACGAATGAAGGGTTGAAGAAATGCGATCAGACCCCCAAAGGGTACTATATATACTATTTTCCGGAAAACCCGGGCATCAATCTGGAAAAAGATGGAGGATATGATCAGATTTGCAAGCATAATCCCTGCAGCGGACCAGTAGGTTACTGCTGAAGCCGAAACAGCAACTCCAGCGATCACGTATATCATAAGGAAAAGAGGTTCATTTTTTCTCATTTGCCAATCCCTCAATCGTATCCAGAAGGGACTTCAGAGTGAATGGATTCCTGACATCAATTCCCCTGTTAACAAGCTCTCTGAATATCCTGAACATTATGGGGGTTTCCAGACCAATATCCTCAAGATTTCGGTCCATCAGAACCTCCTCAGGAGTGCCGTTTACAACAACCTCCCCGCCGTACATCACATAGAGTCTGTCTGCAAATTCAGGAATGGAGTTCACATCGTGGGTGGTATAAACCACCGTCAGGGACATGTCATCCCTCAGCCTGAGCAGAATATTCATGAGTTCTCTTTTACCTGATGGATCAAGTCCAGAAAAGGGTTCATCAAGTACCAGAATGCTCGGATTGCAGGCAAGGAGGCCCGCGATGGCAACCCTTTTTTTCTGACCGTAGCTCAGGGTATGGGGAGGTCTATCCTCATAGCCCCTCATGCCCACCAGCTCAAGAGAGTCTTTCACATTATGAGCCACCATTTCCTCCTCCATTCCGAAATTAAGCGGTCCAAAGGCAACATCCTGTTCCACAGTTGGAGCTATAATCTGATCGTCCGGATTCTGAAACAGAAAACCAACCTCTCTCCTGATATCCCTCAGATTCTCCTTCCTTACTTCCACACCCCTCACATATACCTTTCCCGATGACGGGAAAAGAAGGCCATTGAAATGCTTGAGGAGGGTTGTCTTACCCGCCCCATTGGGGCCGATAAGGGCTACAACTTCACCACGATCAGCCCTGAAATTCACACCCTTCAGAGCGTGGATCTTTCCCTCATAAACATGATGAACATCCTTTGCCTCGAGTATGTGCATTCCAACCACAACTCACACATTGATCATTTTCTCAATTTGATTATGGCATATCCAGAGGTGAAGACTATCAGAACACCTGCAATCATGGCCATCACATTCGAAATATCTCCTCTCAGAAATCCAACTGAATATCCCGGCATGAGAGCGGGAAAGGAACTCTCCTGAACACCGATCAACTCTGCAGTTTTCTGAAGCCCATCAGGATTTTTAGATGCAACATATGGAGCAACTGCGGAAATTGCAATGATGATTAGAAGGAGATGAACCCATTTCATTCCTTCACCTCCTCAGAAATTGATAATGGAAGGACATCGGGTCTCACCTTTGTCAGGAATTTGATTATCATGGTGCTGATAACACCCTCCGCAACAACTCCGATCACAGCATGATAAAGTCCCATGTACATTATTCCTAATTTTAATGGAAACGTTCCTGCAATGGCAAGAATTATCGCCACTGTTATGGCGGAGATCACAATGCTGAGCCATGCTGACATAAAGATGGACGGATATAGCTTACCTGTGAGTTTTCTGAGAAATAGAAATGCATAATAGCCGGTAAATGAAGCAACAATGCCCATTGCCAGGAGGTTTGCCCCAAAGGCCGTATATCCCCCATCATAGAATATGAAGGTCTGAACCGATAGCACAAGTGTGATAACTGCCACGCCTGCATATGGTGAGCCGAGAATTATCGAGGACATTGCTGATCCGAGAATATGTCCAGACGTTCCCCATGGAATTGGAATATTTATAGCCTGAAGGGCGAAAATTGCCGCTGAAAGCATGGGAATGAACATGATCCTGTTTTCAGGAAGCTCTCTGAATACCCATCTGAATGCCCTTATGGCCAGGGCAATCGCTACAACGTAGTAAATTCCCGCCTGAGACAGAGGAATGAATCCATCGGGTATGTGCAACCATTCACCTCCGTATTACAATTTTCTCTTTCTGTAATATTTCTTAACAAAACATATATAATTTTTGATAACATCAGGTAAATGATTTATCTCCAGAAATTCTTATAAAAATCCATGAAGGGTCTCCTCTTTGGGACAGCGGGTGTTCCCGTTTCTTCAAAGGAAAGGTCAACAGAAGGTGGAATCAAAAGGGTCAGAGAGCTAAACCTTGACTGTATGGAAGTACAGTTTGTCCGGGGGGTCAAGATGGGTAGAGAGACCGCTGAAAGGGTCAGAGAGGTTTCAGAAAAGGATAATATCGCACTGAGTGTCCATGCACCCTACTACATAAACCTGAATGCAGGGGAAAGAGACAAAAAAGAGGCAAGCGTGAAGAGAATTCTTGATTCTGCAAAAATTTCCAGCCTTTTTGGTGGAAAAAGCGTTGTATTCCATGCTGGATTTTACCAGAGAGGGGACAGAAAGAAGGTTTACGGGAAAATCAAAGAGGAGTTGCTAAAGATCCGGAAAGCTCTGATGGACGATGATATAAACATAACCCTCAGGCCCGAAACTACAGGTAAGGATTCTCAATTCGGGACAATTGGCGAACTGGTTTCCCTGAGCCAGGAGATTCCCGGAATTCTGCCATGTGTAGACTTTTCCCATATCCATGCAAGAATGAGGGGGAGATACAACACGTACGATGAATTCACTGAAATACTATCCAGAATTGAGGAGATAGGAAATGGGGCTCTGAAGGATATGCATATACACGTTTCAGGAATAGAGTATACTCTCAAGGGAGAGAGAAGGCATTTAAACCTGAAGCAGTCTGATTTCAATTATGTGGATTTGATGAAGGCCCTGAAAGATTTTCGTGCAGAAGGACTGGTGATCTGCGAAAGTCCAAATCTTGAAGATGACGCCCTTCTCCTCAAGGAAACATATCACGGACTTTGATCCATCGCAATGCTCATATATCTCTTCCACAGAAAAACAAGCAGTCCCGTGGGGTAGGGGTAATCCTGCAGGGCTTTGGACCCTGCGACGGCGGTTCGAATCCGCCCGGGACTACTAAATTTAAGGTGATATGATGATAGAGTTCAGAGTTGAGAAGGAGAAGAGCTCATTTTTCAATCCATCCGAAAACAGAATTGAAGAGGTTGAAGTGGAAATCAGATATGACCCTCTGACAGGCAAAACCTCGAGGATTGTTCCAAAACCACTCCCGATTTCTCCCGAGCCAGATATAGAGGATGAAACAAGAAAGCCCGAATTCTGCCCCTTCTGCCCGGAGTTTGTGGATGGGGTGGTGGCAAGGGATGTCAGGGTTGTGGATGGAATTCTGAGAAGAAATCAGGCCATTCTCTTCCCCAACATATCCCCGTATGCCCTCTATTCGATTGTTGTGAGGGTTTCCGATGATCATCACATACCCATACAAAAATTCGAGAGGGATAGGTTTCTCGATGCTTTTGTGCTGATCCGGGAATATTTCGAAAGGGCCATTCAGAAGGACAGGACGGTGAGATTCGGAAATATTGGTATGAACTATCTCAAGCCGGCCGGAAGCAGTATAACCCATCCCCACATTCAGGCAACACTCTCCAGATATCCAACAGATTACCACAGAAGGATCTATGAAGGGGGCAGATCATTTTTTTCTGAGAACGGAGAGCCTTTCTGGAAAGCTCTTATTGAAATTGAAAGAGATGGAGAGAGGTACGTTGGAAAGACCGGAGATGTGGAGTGGATCGCCTCTTTTTCACCTCGAGGATTTGTTCATATAACAGGAATGTCTGAGGGCGACTTCATAAACTCGGATGAAAGGGAATTAGAAGGTATCTCTGAGGGTATTGTGAGAATTCTGAGAGCCTATGCGGAGATGAAATTTAACTCGTTCAACTTCTCCATATTTCTTCCACCAATTCAGCACAGAGAGGGGTTCTATACCGTAATCGATGTGGTGGCCAGGAGCAACCTGGATAAATACTACTGGAACGATTGCTTTTTCCTGCCAAAGCTCCATGATGAGGGATTTTCAAATCTCAAGCCTGAGGAAGTTGCTGAAAAGGTTAGAACATGGTTCTGAATTTCTAAAAACACATCCTTCTGTCATCAATCCTGTTCAATTTTTCCCGGGATAGTCTAAAGGAAAAAAGGAGGGCGTCAGGTCTTTTTCCATATTAAATTGTAATCTCCATCATATGCCGGGCTCATCAATCAGATATCCTTTAAGTTCCTTTAAAATTCAATTTCAGGTTTTAAAATTCTCATTTCTAAACTCAATTTTCAAGAATTGTAACCCCTGTATACCGGAATAAGTGGAGGTATTCAAGGTAAACTTAGATATAACTATTCAATTAAAAAACTTAAATATTTTACAATAATTTATTTTCCTTTTTTAGAACTGGAAGTGATTGTTTTGAGAGTCAGGTTACGATTCTGGATCAGAGGTAACCTTTTAAGGATTGAAGGATCGTGACTGTTTGAGGATAGAGGGATTTACTGTTTTGATCTTAATGGTCTGGAGGAAAAGGTGAGGAAAGATTTATGAAGTATAATGTCAATTAGTATAATCG
>WAJW01000157.1 GCA_015523685.1 Archaeoglobaceae archaeon | reverse complement strand
TCCTCCCTGTGTGAGGGTGTGTCCTACTGGAGCGTCATCCCAGAGAGAGGATGGAATTGTTTTCATAGACCACACAAAGTGCGTGGGGTGCAGGGCATGCTATGTTGCATGTCCCTACAACAACAGATTCTATCTGGACAGGGACTTTATCGATACGGGATACTTCCCTGAAGTTCTGACACCACCAGAAAAGATGAGCAGGGAAAACTTCCCGGGTGGAAAGTGGAGAAGATCCTGATACCCAGCGACGGTTCAGAGCTGGCAGAAGTTGCAATTACCCCCGCGGTGGACATTGCCAGGAGCAAAAATGCTGAATTAATAGCCCTCTATGTCATTCCAGACATCATGTACTACGGAGTCATACCCACAATAGATCGATCGGAGACTGAAGAGGAATACGAGGAACAGCATGCGAGAGAGGTTCTGCGGAAGATAAGAGAGAAAGCGGAGAAGGAAGGGATCAGTGTGAGAAAGGTGGTAAGGCGGGGCAGACCGCCGGATGAGATCATAAAGGTCGCTGAGGAAGAGCAGGTGGATCTGATAGTGATGGGTACCAAAGGGAGGTCAGGTACAAAGCGGATAATCGGAAGCGTTGCAGATGCAGTTATACGAGAAGCACACTGTCCGGTTCTGGCAGTAAGAGGGTTGAGATAGGCAAAAAAATCATTTATTTTCCCTTTTCTTTTTTGGGTTTCTCTATATGGAGAACAAAGCTTATGTTCTGGGTGTAGTAGACAACCCTGCAGTTGAGAACGTCTTCAAAGAAGACCTTGAAGTATTTTGCACAGAAGTCAGAAACCCTCTTATCCATCGTATGCCAGAAGATCATCTGGACGTATCCGCCATCATCGGAATGGGTGACATCTATCCTTCTGAAGACGTTGGTTGCTTCATAAACGACCTTCATGGAGTCCACTATTTCATCAAAAGATGCTTCCTGAAGGGGCTTTCCAAGATACCAGCTGACAAGATACTGGGATGCATTATCAACAAGGGCCTTATCTATGTCGCCTCCCATCAGATGGGCGAGCATTCTCTTGCTGATGGCCACCTGATCCAGACTCTCCTTGAGCTGAACCCAGAGGACATCCTTATCAGAATTCAGATGGGGATTTTTCATTGAATCGAAAACCTCAAGGGCTTTTTCAATTACAGCTTTCTGAGTTCCGTATTCCTTTCTGTATTTTTCAAGAATCTCATACCCTTTCCGGGAAATCGTGGTGTTCAATCTTATGTAACCCTGCTTCATACCCAACACCCGTCTGAATTACGGTTTGCAGTAAAAAGATATAACCTTTGGTATCCTCATCAATTCGGGCAAGTTGAAGGTTGAAGGAGTTCCGAAAAGATAATATAACCTCATGCCGAGCAGAATCCGGATCGAGATACTGCCCTTGTATAACATTTATCAAAGCAAAACCAATACCAAAATAATTAAATATGATTTTCCTGAAATTCATAATCAATTATATGAATGGATAATATTTGATCTGAGGAGGAGATTTGGATATGAACGCAAAATGGAAGATTTTCTTACTGGTGCTGGTGGTTTTAAGCCTTGCAGTCTTTTCTCTCGGTTGCGCAGAGAAGGAAAAGCCCAGTGCAACACCCACCCCACCACCGCAGACACCAAAACCCACACCCAAGCCAACTCCCACTCCTGCTGCAACGCCTAAGTATGGTAAAACGGAGGTTGTTGTAGGAGTTCTGGGGCCGATGGCACTACCACAGGGGACCGCAGAGAGAAGGGCAGTGGCGCTTGCCATTGAAGAGATAAACGCACAGGGAGGAATACTCGGACTTCCTGTAAGAATGGTCGTTGGAGACGATAAGCTGAATCCCGATCAATCCGCTTCCGAATTCAGGAGGCTGGCAACAGTTGAGAATGCTGACTTCATCGTTGGAGGTTTCTCAAGCGGTGTCATGCTTGCTACCATGGAGGCCATGGCCGAAACAAAAACCCTTTACTTCGGTATCGCTTCATCTCCCGCACATTCAGCCAAGGTTGCAAAGGATTATGACAAGTACAAGTACTGGTTCAGGGCTGGATTCAACAACGGTTCAACCTTTGCATGGGACATCATAGACACTGTGGATTTCTTGAACAACGTCCAGCACCTGAACATCAAAAAAGTGTACATTATAAGAGACGAGCACATCTGGACTGATGCGGTGATGAAATCGCTCAAACCCTCTCTTGAGGAGAGAGGAATTGAGATAGTTGGGGACTCAAAAGTTCCGAGAGGCTTCACAGACTATGAAACCCTGCTCCTCGATGCTGAATCAAAGGGAGCTGACCTTATAATACCCATAACTGCAATAGTCGGAACCGAAAATGTTCTGGTAAAGACCTGGGCTGAGCTTCAGATACCCATCCTCATGGCAGGACATATAATCGATGCAATCGCTCCAGACTTCTATGACAGAACAAACGGAGCTGCAGCATATGTGGTGTTCATCGCAGACGGTGGAGTTGTGGCAACCGCACCTCCAACCGAGATGGCAAGGAAATTCATAGATAAGTACCAGCAGAAATACGGCATACTTCCGGAATCGTTCTTCGCATATCCTGCATATGATATGGTGTACGCCTACAAGACCGCCGTGGAAGAGGCAGCAAAGGCAGGAGAGAAGAATCCATTTGATCCGGATGTTGTCATCAAATATCTGGAGAAACATGGGCCGGACAATCCGCTGGTATTCACAAGGACTGTTGCATGGCACAAGAACCATGATCAGGCATGGGGTAACGACATACAGAGGAACTGGCCATCACAGTGGCATCCGGATGGAAAGGCCTACGTGATATGGCCAAAAGAAGCTGCAAACGGAGACTTCCTGCTGCCACCATGGATAAAGAAGTAAACCCCTTCTTTTATTAATTTTTTATAGGTTTATTCAAAAGGAAATCCCCTATCCGATGTTATATTTTAATACGTAATCAACCTTACACAATTCATTTTACACACAGATACGCAATAATCTTTTTATTGATGTAGTTAAAACATTATAAAATATGGTGTAAACCATGGGACAGGAGATTGTTCATAAGGAGGAATGGGTGGTTTCTGCCTGCAATCTTGACTACAATGCATGCGGTATAAGGGTAAAAAAGGAGAATGGCATAGTTGTAAAAATTGAGGGAAATCCCGAATCCGCCATAGGAAAGGGCAGGTTATGCCCCAGAGGTTCTGCAGGCCTTCAGATTCTGTATGACCCGAACAGAGTAAACAAACCGCTGATCAGAACAAACCCGGAAAAGGGACTTAATGTTGATCCGAAGTGGAAGGAGATCAGCTGGGATGAGGCAATGAATATAATCGTGGAAAAACTGAAAGAGATCAGAGAAACCGATCCGAGAAAGCTTGTGATGCAGGGCACAACAACCGCAGCGAACACATTTCTGGGCATGGGAATGGCATTTCAGGAGGCTTTCGGAACTCCGAACGAATTTTATGGAGGTGGTGGGCTTCACTGCGGTAATGGAGCACATCTTGTAAATGGAGTCTATCACGCTTCATGGTCCCTCGTCCCGGATTTTGATTACTGCAATCTCGCAATCTATTTCGGGGCAAGCAAGGGACATGGTGCGGGACATAATGCCAACTCAATAATGCTTCAGGCAGCGGATGCCAGAGTCAGAGGAATGAAGTTTATCGTTGTTGATCCTCACCTTGGAAGAGCGGGAGCAAAAGCCGATAAATGGGTTCCAATAATTCCCGGAACTGATTCAGCCCTCGCTCTCGGTATGGTCAACCTGCTGATCAATGAGTTCGGGGTATATGATGCTGAATATCTCAAGCTCAAAACAGATGCCCCATATCTCGTGGGCCCTGACAGAAGATACCTGAGGGACAGGGAAACAGGAAAACCCATGATCTGGGATCCTGTTGATGAAAGGGCGAAGGTATATGATGATGAGACCATAAGGGACTATGCCCTTGAAGGAGTTTATGAGGTGGACGGTGTTAAATGCAAACCGGTTTTCCAGATTCTGAAGGAGCACGTCAGCAGATACACTCCCGAGAGGGTGGAAGAGATCACCACGGTGCCTAAAGAGACAGTTGTGGAGCTTGCAAGGGAGTTCGGCGAGAAGGCAATGATAGGGAGCACAATCACCATCGGAGGTAAGAGCTACCCATACCGGCCCGTCGCTGCAATATACTTCAGGGGGAGCCAGGGTCACAAAAATTCCGTTTACAACTGCATATCCGTTGAACTGCTGAACCAGATTGTGGGATCTGCAGATGTCCCGGGAGGTGCTCTGGGTTTCAACTCTGTCTGTTTCGGATATCCTGAAACCGGAAAGCCGAGATGGGAGCCGAAAAAGGGTAAGGATGGTTTCATGATGACCGGGACATGGGTTGTGCCTCATCATCAGCCCTTTCCGATTCCAGAGCCGAGGAAACCGCAGAAGATGGGGCTGAATGATCTCTTCCCATCTGCAATGCATTCTTTCGTGTACGGGGCACCTGATCAAGAGGAGATCTGGCAGGAATTCAGGCTTGAATACAGACCAAGTGTCATCATTAATTTTGGCTCCAATGCGGTGATGAGCGTTGGAGATCCTGAACCCATTGCCGAAAATCTGAAAAAGTACGATTTCATAATATCCTTTGACATATACCTGAATGAGTTCACAAACGGTTTTGCTGATCTCGTACTTCCCGATGCATGCTACCTGGAGAGGCTTGATCCGAGCCCCAACTATCCTCCCATATTGAACCATCCCGGAGGGCTGGGGAAGTGGACATATCAGATAAGACAGCCCGTTGTAAAGCCCCTGCACGATAGAAGAAGCTATTCAGAAGTTCTCCTTGAAATAGCAGAGAGACTCGGACTCAGAGAAGCGCTGTATGAGACTCTCAACATTAAATTTGAGCTTGAAGGAAAGTACAGGCTCGATCCCGAAAGAAAGTATACCTGGGAGGAAATATGCGATCTCGTTCTTAAAAACAAATTTGGAGACGATAAGGGGCTTGAGTGGTTCAAGGAGCATGGAGCCTTAACATGGGAGAAAAAACCCGATGAAGTATACTGGAGATGGAGGATAGACGTCAGAGTTCCCCTGTACTGGGAATTTCTCTATGATCTAAGGGATAAGGCCAGGAAGATCGTGGAGGAGCTGGGTGCAAGGGCAAACATCGACTGGAGCTTCTATGAACCCCTTCCGGACTTCAAACCCTGTCCATCTCATGAAATGGAGGATGAGGAATATGATCTCTATGGCTTTTATTACAGGGAGATAAGGCACACAAATTCCTTTACAATGCAGATCCCATGGCTCGATGAAGTCTCTGTAAATGACCCCTACACCTACAACATAGAGATCCACCCTGAGACCGCCAGGAAAAAGGGGCTCAGGGATGGGGATCTGGTGTGGGTGGAGAACCCCCACGGAAGCCGGGTTAAGGGAAGGATAAGGTTTACGGAAGGAATCCACCCAAAAGCCCTTGGTTTTGCTGCCTGTGCGGGCCACTGGTGTGACTGTCAGCCAATTGCAAAGGGTAAGGGGATATTTTTCAACAAACTGCTCAGGGTGGACTGGAATCATGTCAATCCTGTAAATCTCAACCTTGACCTTTGTGTTAAGCTAAAAATTTACAGGGCGGAGTAGATATTATGACTGAAACCGCGAGAGTGGTTGTAAAATTCTTTGGATTCATCATGGATGTTGTGAAAAAACCTGAAATCGAGGTGGAAATAAAAGAGGAGTGTTCTGTTATGGAGTTTGTACACCGGCTGGCTGACATGTTCGGGGATAGATTCAGGGAGAGGGTATTAACAGATTGCGGAGAGATAAGAGATCATGTGAGAATATCCATAGGAAAGGAGATGGTGGATAAAGAGGATTATGAGAAGAGGCTTATAAAACCCGGTATGAATGGTGAAGCCTTTAAACTCTTTGTTTTCAGCTCACAGATGGGAGGTTAGGTGATTTTATGGTGAGATATGGTATGGTTATCGATCTCAAAAGATGTATTGGATGCCAGTCATGTACCGTCACATGCAAGCAGGAAAACGGAACCCCCAGAGGGATATTCTATACAAAAACTCTCGTTAAGGAAGAGGGAAAATTCCCCAATGTAAAAAGAACATTCCTGCCTGTTCTCTGCAACCACTGTGAGGAGGCGGTCTGTAAAAAGGTATGTCCAACAGGGGCGACAGAGCAGAGGGAAGACGGAATAGTTCTTGTGGATAACGAGAAATGCGTTGGATGCAGGGCATGTTATGTTGCGTGTCCCTACAAGAATCGTTACTATCTGCCCAAGGATGACAGGCTTAAAAAGGGTTACTTCGGTAAATTAACCCCATTTGAAGAGATAAAATACAGAAATTTCAAGGAGGGGACTGTTGTAAAATGCACATTCTGCCATGAGCGCGTGGATAGAGGGCTTGATCCTGCCTGTGTGGATGTATGTCCGACAAATGCGAGGAAATTTGGAGATCTTGACGATCCGAAAAGCGAGGTCTCCATACTGCTCAGTGAGAGAAATCACTTTCAGCTTCTTCCGGAGATGGGAACAAAGCCCTGTGTGTATTATCTTCCTTAGATGGTGGTAAAAATGCATGTAACGGGAGAAGAATTTGTTGTGGGATTCAGACAGCAGTCAGAATGGATGTGGCTTATTGCAACGGCCTTCTTTCTCGGTGAAATAGGCGGAGGTATATTCTTTATCTCATACCTTTTCGGATTCAATTACGGATTGATCATAAGCCTGATACTGGTTCTTATCGGAAAAACCACTGCACACCTCCTCTATCTTGGCAGGCCTGAGAGATTCTGGAGGATGTTCTCAAACTTTCAATCGTGGATCACAAGGG
>WAJW01000156.1 GCA_015523685.1 Archaeoglobaceae archaeon | reverse complement strand
GGGTATTTCTCGTGATCTTCAGAATACCGAGATCCTTGAGCGATCTTCTCATTTTCTGCATCTGCTCAGCTGTAATTCCCTCAATCCCCATAACCGCAACCACTGGATATTTTCTGCAGTAATCAATGAGTTCTTTAACGGTATCCTTTTTCCATTCGGGAATCCTGTGCATTCTAAACCACCTTAACCGCGGGACCCATCGTGGTCTTCACATAAATGGATCTTATATTCTGATCGGGATCCTGAAGCCTGCTGGAAACCCTTTTCAGAATTTCCTCCGCATTCTCGGTCAGGGTGTCAACATCCATATCCTTTGTACCTATGAGAGTGTGAATCACCGGTTTATCCCTGCTTCTGATTTTCACAGATTTTTTCAGTCTCTGGATCAGGGTGGTGGGATCCGATAGAGGGGGAACCGGAGTGGGCATTTTCCCTCTGGGACCGAGAATCGGTCCGAGCTTTCTGCCTATATCAGGCATCAATGGCGCCTCGGCAAGGAAAAAGTGGAACTCTTCGGCTAATTTTTTTGCTTTCTTTTTGTCCTTGGCAAGCTCATCAATTTCCTCAGGAGTGATAACCAGATCAGCCCCCCCTTCCTTTGCCTTCAATGCTGTTTCACCCTTTGCAAATACCGCAATTTTTCTGGGTTTTCCGGTACCATGGGGGAGCATTATATCTTCATCTATCCTGTTCTGGGGATTTGATAAATCAATATTTTTTAAATTAATTGCCATTTCGACACTCTCTAAAAATTTTCTATCCTTTGATTTCTCCATGGCCTCTTTGATGGCATTTTTCAATTTTTCCCTGTCCATACCTCTCACTCCGTAGTAAGCGACCTCGAAGGTCTCCTACGGGTAACAATGAGCCAACAAATATCTACTATTTTAATGTATCGGTTAATCAGAGGAGCATTATACTGGAGGTAACGATAATATCATGTTTTTAGATGTGCACCCTACCTCCACTTAAATGGTTTATTCCCAAACGATTAACTGATTCACTTTTAAATGGACAACATCAGTCTTTCTGAATAAAAAACCAAATATAAACCGAAAATTGATAAATCTTTCAGATCATACCATCATAATGTGATTTAAGTGAAACCACCGGTTATTCCAGTCAGAGGAGATGAGAAATGTGGTGTCCTATCAAAAGTCCTGGATAAGCTTGAAAGGGAAGAAAAAAAGAAGCTTTTGGCAAGATACAAAATAACACCAGCCAATAGGGCTATAAGATTCCTCAAGGCCATTGTTCCTGCAGTGTTCTTCAGATTGAAGATATCCTGTGATTCAGCGAGTTAAACAAACGATATGGTTGAGAGGGTCTTTAAGGACATTTGAGGAGGTTAAATTAAATCCCGTAGTGTAAAATCCGGATCGGTGCAGTTTACAGGCTTCTTTTTCTCAATTTTTAACATCAATTCAATGAAGAGGAGACTTACAGTCATCCTTGCTAATACCTGACCGGAATGATGATGATTTTGATCAGGTCTTGAGATGGTAAAATCACGGATAGAGGCTTACGCCTGCAAGAACTATCTGTTATGGATAATATACTCAGCCCCTTCGATAGTTCAGGGAAGAGTTCAGCCCGGGAGGCCTGATAGCCCGTTGAACTGTCCTTTAATCTTCTGCCCTGCAAACATTGTGAAAGAGAAGAAGTACAGAAAGGAAAGCCTGTAGAAGAGTTTGATTGAGGGTTGAAACAGACCTGAAGTGCCCGGAAAGCATAGTAGAAGACGCAATCAAATTGCGGAAAGAGACCTGCGGTATGAAGCGATTGCACTGCCATGATTCTAATTCAGGTGGAAGAATGTTCCATTTCCGTCCTGCTGGGATGAATTTCGAGTTTCGAGGGGGGAGAGTAATTCATAAACTGTCTGAACGATGAAATGAAGAAGACCATATTTATATATATTTATATTATTTACTATTATTTACCCGATTTAATGGAATTGAATTCAATCCACCAATCTGTACTTTCCCACTGATCCCCATCACGGGTTACCCGAACAATTCAGGTGATACCTGCCCGTTTCTGTTACCACCACCAGAAGATATGCATCAGAGAGGATATTTTTCCAGCCTCTAAGGATACACCCCGTGGTGATGGATTAAATGGCAGAAAACGGGAAAAACGTTCTGCCTCGCAATTCTATTTCAGAATTCGATAACACAGACATTCAGCAACCAGAAGCGTCAATGATTCAGGCATTCTGGCGGAACAACTGAATTAAAGGGCATACCTTCATGTAAAATTCCACCCGGATTTTTTTCGGGAACCGGGATCAGGTGAAGAATAATTGCAGAATATACCCCACTTTTCCGGGGATGTATTTATAGGAGTAAAGAGAAAAAATTAAGGAGAGTGCCCGGCATGGAATATGAAAAATCAAAACCGAGAAAAAGATGGATAACTGACTGGTGGCCAAACAGGCTGAACTTAAAAATTTTAAGGCAGAACTGCCCGAATTCAAACCCTTATGGAAAGGAATACAACTATTTCAGGGAAGTTCAGCATCTTGATGTTGATGCGGTTATTAGAGACCTGAAAGAGCTGATGAAAAACCCTCAGGACTGGTGGCCGGCCGATTTTGGGCACTATGGGCCTCTTTTCATTCGCCTCGCATGGCACAGTGCAGGAAGTTACAGGATTCATGACGGTAGAGGTGGGGCAAGAAACGGCAGTATTCGCTTTCCTCCAAGAATAAACTGGCCCGATAATATCGGGCTTGACAAGGCAATAAGACTCCTATGGCCGATAAAGAAGAAATATGGAAGAAGGCTTTCATGGGCTGACCTGATAATCCTTTCCGGTACAGTGGCCCTGGAGGATATGGGGGTAAGGATTTTCGGTTTCTCCCTTGGCAGGGAAGATATATATGAACCCGATGAGAGCCCGGACTGGGGTCCGGAGAAGGAGATGCTGACCGCAAAGCGGACAGAAAAGGGAGAGCTGGAAAGACCATATGCTGCAACTGAGATGGGTTTAATTTACGTCAACCCCGAAGGCCCGGGAGGAGAGCCAGATCCCGTGAAGTCTGCAAGGGAAATCCGGATTGCTTTTGCAAGAATGGGCATGAACGATGAGGAGACAGTGGCTCTGATTGCAGGCGGTCATGCCTTTGGAAAATGTCATGGTGCTGCTCCGGACAAGTATCTGGGTCCAGATCCGAGCTCCTCACCATTAGAAATGCAAGGTCTGGGATGGAAATTTGAATACAAAAGCGGGAAGGGGCCAGATACCTTCACCTCAGGTTTTGAACTTGCCTGGTCTCCAACTCCGACAGAATTCGGCATTAACTATTTACGAATGCTCTTTCAGTATGAATGGGAACTCACCAGGAGTCCGGCCGGAAAATATCAGTGGGTTGCGAAGGATGCTCCAGCAATTATCCCTGATGCTCACGATCCTGACAGGACGCACAGGCCAATGATGTTAACGGCAGATTTAGCTTTGAGATTCGATCCAAAGTATGCAGAAATAGCCAGGAGATTCTTTGAAAATCCTGATGAGTTTGAGAGAGCTTTTGCGAGGGCCTGGTTCAAGTTGACTCACAGAGATATGGGGCCGAAGACCTGCTACATTGGTAAATACGTTCCGAAGGAGACCTTCGTCTGGCAGGATCCCCTCCCTGAAAGGGACTTTGAACTGATCGATGAGGAGGACATCAAAAATCTGAAGGATAAGATTCTAAATTCCGGATTGAGTGTATCCCAGCTTGTCTACACCGCCTGGACCTCAGCCTCAACCTACAGGGACTCTGACAGACGGGGTGGGGCAAACGGCGCGAGAATCAGACTGAAGCCTTTGAATCAGTGGGAGGTAAACCATCCTGACGACCTGAAAAAGATCATAAAAATCTACGAGAACATTCAGCGTGAATTCAACGAAGAGCAGGAAGATGAGGGAAGTAATAAGAGGGTTTCCATTGCTGATCTTATAGTTCTTGGTGGTTGTGCCGGTATAGAGGCCTCTGCAGGGAGAGAGGGTTTAAAGGTAAAAGTACCATTCATTCCCGGCAGGGTAGATGCCACTCAGGATCAGGTGGAGGTGGAGTTTTACAGGGAGATAGAACCCTTTGCCGATGGATTCATAAATTATTTCAAAAACCCGGGTAAAATAGACGAGAGAGATTTTTACACCACTCCAGAGTACCATATGGTGGATAAAGCCCACCTCCTGAAACTTGGTGCACAGGAAATGGTTGTACTTCTGGGCGGGTTGAGAGTTCTCGGTGCAGTTTACAGATATGAGAGTCATGGAGTTCTAACAGATAATCCAGGGTCCCTCACAAATGATTTCTTCGTAAATCTACTTGATCCTGGAATTGAGTGGAGTCAGGCCGATGAACATCGCTATATGTTTGAGGGTCACGATAGAAAGACCGGAGACCTCAGATTCAGGGCAACGAGGGTTGATCTCATTCTCGGGCATCATGATGAACTGCGGAACATCGTTGAAATTTACGCCAGTGATGATGGAGGAGAGAAATTTGTTTCAGATTTCATCAATGCATGGAACAGGGTTATGAATCTTGACAGATTTGACCTGAAGAATAAATAGAATCGGCCAGCGAAATCCGATTGGGATTCCACAACGGGAAATGGAGGTTTAAACATGGATGTTCATCCCGCACCCCTCATGTCAGAGAATATCAACCACACACATACCAAAAATTTTAATTTATCTTTCCGTATTAAATCTATGCAATGACAAAAGAAAGCATCCCAAAAGCTGTGCTTCCAGCTTTCATTACAATTACCCTCATTCTGGTTCTCATCCCCGTATCTTCATCAGATCTCCTGAACACAAAGGGTGTAACGGTGATGGCTCCCGCGGTTGCAGCGGGAAAAGAGATAAAGGGGGCGATGATAAACATCACGGTTTACGTCACTCCGGGGGAGGGCAGGGTATTTGTGAGCACAGAACCCTTCACCCAGATAGACATGCAGGGGAGCGCAACCCTCGCATCTACGGTTGCATGTGATATTCTCGGGCTGGACTTCAACAGATATGATTTCTTTTTTGTGATAAGAGCACCAACCCCCGTTGTTGGTGGCCCATCTGCGGGGGGAATAATGACGGTGGCGGTCATGTCCGCCCTTCTCAACAAAACCCCCAACAGCAGTGTTACAATGACCGGTATGATTCTGCCGGATGGCTCCATAGGTCCTGTTGGGGGAATTCCATACAAGCTTGAGGCCGCGAAAGATGTGGGAAAGAAGATATTTCTCATTCCTGAAGGCCAGAGAGTTGTGATGAAAGAAAAAAGAGAGGTTGTGGAGAAGGGTCCCTTCGTTTTTGTTAAGCAGACATCCGAGCCAGTGGATCTTGTTGAATACGGTAACGAACTGGGTGTCAGGGTACTCGAGGTATCAGACATAACTCATGCATTCATGTATTTCACGGGCCTTAACATCTCACGGGAGGTTTCTCATGGAGGAATCGAATCCAAGGAATACACAGAGATCTCCAGAATGATGGCAGATGAGATGATGAAATACACCGATGAACTCCTCAACGCTTCGTCCGGCATTAAAATCCCGGAAAGATCCAGACAGCTGATCGATGAGGCAAAAAAAGAGTATAATGAGGGGAGGTACTATTCATCAACAAGTCTGCTTTTAAACGCCAGAATAGGCATAAGACAGGCCATGTATGAAGAGAAGATTAAAGATCTGGATGATCTGCAGAAGGAGATGGACTCAATTCAGGGAGAAATAGACAACCTGAAAGATGAGCTTAAAAACATGCCCGTTATCGGAATAACGGGGGTTCAGCTGAAGGGATCGGCTGAGAACAGACTTTACCTCGCCATAAATTATCTTGAATCCGCAAGGAGCTCCCAGGATATTGCAACAGCCATCAGTTATCTCGCCCTTGCAAAGGAGAGGGTTGTGACCGCAAAGATCTGGCTCAAACCATACAGTGGCATGCTTAAGAATGCGGAAAAGAGTATGGATGAGAGCTTTCTGAGAGACAGGGCTGGTTTCTACATATCACAGGCCCTTGCCCTGAACACATATGCCAGATCAATAGGTGGCCAGCAGGACTTGATTTCAGCCAGTGAGGACTCCATATCCCTTGCCAGAGAACTTTTTGCAGATGGCTTTTATTCCGGCTCGATAATATCTTCAGTTTCAGGAATTACCGAGGCGAGTGTATCGATCGAGATAATAGGCCTCTCAGAGGACAGGATAAACGAGAAGATTATAAGAGCAAAATCTCAGGCTGAAGAGGCCATAATTTCGTTGAAAGAGGAGGCAGAACCGATTGTTCCACTCTCATACTACGAGTTTGCCAATACCTCGTCCGGTTTCATCTCCAAGCTCATCTATTACAGATCTGCAACCCAGATGGCAAAAGTCCTGATGTTTCTTGAAAGAGGAAACATAAGTGTGAATATAAAACCTGCCAGCATAACCATTCCAGAGCAGAAGATAAAAACTCCCGTAACACCCGGTGAAAACATAAATGTTTCACTCCCCGGATTCAGTGCTCTGATGTGGGCAGGCGGAATTCTCCTGGTTCTTTCTCTCCGCAAGAGGTTCAGATGAGGGGGAGAGAAGATTTAAGATTCATGAAAACTTAATATTCTTATTATGAAGGCGGTGTGGAAAGGGTCAATTTCCTTCGGACTTGTGAATATACCCGTGAAACTCTACAACGCTGGACTCTCAAGAGAGATCCAGTTCAGACTTCTTCACAAAAAAGATGGGGGGAGGATCAGATTTAGAAAGGTTTGCGAGAAATGCGGGGAGGACGTGAGCAGAGAGGATACCGTAAGGGCATTCGAGATATCAAAAAACGAGTATGTCATACTCACAGAGGAGGATTTTAAAAGCCTTCCTCTGAAATCAACCAGAACCATTGAGATCCAGCAGTTTTTTGATCCTTCCGAGCTCGACATAATACATTACGAGCATTTTTATTATGCGTCACCGGATAGGGGTGGAGAGAAGAGCTTTGCTCTTCTGACCAGAGCAATGGAGAGAGCGGGATCAATGGGTATAGGCAAGATGACCATGAGAGGGAAGGAGAGACTCATGACTCTCAGGCCCTACCATGGTGGTATTGTGGTATGCCAGATCAGATATCTGGATGAGATCAAACCCATTGCCGAGGTCCCGGGATGGAATCCTGAAGTTGACGTCTCTGATGAGGAGATAGGACTTGCAGTTCAGCTCATCAATGCAATGAAAAAGCCATTGAGGCTTGAGGATTACACGGACAACTATCGGATGGCTCTCAGCAGATTGATTGAAGCCAAGCTCTCCGGTAAAGAAATTCAAGCTCCCGCTCCTCCATCCCAGCATACGGAATCGTTGATGGATGCTCTCAGGGCAAGCCTCGAGTCTGTTGGAGATCTATGACTTCCGACTGGTTCAGAAAAGCCATTCCTCCCATGCTGGCAGTGAAAGGAGATCTATTTGACTCGCCTGAATACATGTATGAGGTAAAGTGGGACGGTACGAGATGCATATCATTCGTTGATGTGAAAAGAGGAAAGCAGAGACTTCAGAACAGAAGGCTGAGGGATATAACAGGGAGATATCCTGAAATTAAGATTCTTGAAGCAATAAAGGAGAGTGCCATTCTCGATGGGGAGATCGTGGTATTCAAAAACGGTATACCTTCATTTCAGCTACTCCAGAGAAGGGAGCACATTGACGATAGATTCAGAGCAGGACTGCTTTCCAGAATGTATCCCGCGATTTATGTTGTATTCGATGTCCTCTATACAGAAAGCCAGGGATGGGTGCTGAAAAAATCCCTTCATGAGAGGAGGGAGATACTTGATGGAATCCTGAACGGGGATGGTGTTCTGATTTCACAGCCCCTCAGGGGAAAGGCTGAAAAACTTTTCAAAAGAGCGGTCAAACTCGGACTCGAGGGGATCATGGCTAAAAAACTCGACAGTCCCTATATCCCGGGGAAAAGGGTGCAGTTCTGGAAGAAGATAAAGAAAACCCTAACCGCTGATTGCGTGATTGCGGGTTATCTTCATGGAGAGGGAGATCGTTCAGACAGTTTTGGCTCTCTTGTGCTCGGAATGTACAGCGGTGATGAACTCGTGCACACAGGACAGGTGGGCACAGGATTTGATTCAGCCACCCTGAAAACCCTCTCGGAGAAATTGAGGAAAATCAGGACAGAAAAATCCCCTTTTCAGAGGACTCCACAGTTTAAAAGGAGAGTCCAGTGGGTAATCCCGGAACTTGTGTGCGAGGTTGAATACCTGGAGATAACACCCGATAAAAAGCTGAGATCTCCTGTTTTCAAAAGAATGCGGGATGATAAAAGACCGGAAGAATGCACAGTTGATCAGATTCTATAAGAGCCACGGTTCTATTTCTATAAGCTCTTCTCCATCTTTGTATATTCTGATCGTTCCACCACTCTCGGATACAGTTATGGCTATGGCCTGAGTTTCCCTTGTTATTGCAGCACATGCAACATGCCTGCTTCCGAGACCTTTTTTAACCCTGACCTCCTTTCCACTCACACTCAGATACCTCCCGCCTGCCCGGATTATGCCGTCCGCCCCAACAATGAAAACACCATCAAGCTGGGCAAGCTCCCTTATGCTTTCCCAGTTTTCAGGGTTTTTAACATCTCTGACATCTTCTGGCTGGCCCTCAAAGGGGTTTATTATAAGCTGATATGATCTTCTCATCACCTCTTCAACATCACCCACGACAAATGCGGTTCCGATCCTTCTTCCCTCCCTCCCCTTGTTTGAGATGGAAAGTGCAAGATGAAACACCGCTTTAAGGACATCTTCAGGAACCCTCTCACCGCATTCTTCGATGACACGATATATCCTGCTCTTTTCAAAATCAATCAGCAGAATTGATTTGAGGGCATCGAGCAATACAACCCCGACTATCCGTCCATCCTTCACACCCTCCAGATAGGAGAGGAGGGACATGTATTCCGAAGTGAGGGGTAGCTGAATCGTTTTCGAGACTATTTCGTTTCCCAGAATCTCGTCTATTCTGCCTTCTCCAAGTATGTAATCGATGGAGCTTTCGATCATGAATGCATACTTTTTAGGGGCCACTATGATGGGAATATCCTCGCTCTCATGCTGAATATCCTCATTGGATATGATGACAACTAACTTTGCCCCCAGAGACCTTGCCAGATCCATTCCATTACGAAGCAACCTCTCTCTCACCTTCACCGCCACACCTTATATACATCTTTTATTCTCTATCCACTTATAGTGTTTTTGTTTGAGGGATGGAAATGAAGGAGTATGAAGAGGTATGGAAGGGAACGTATGGAGAGATAAAATTCAGAGTGGACGAAACAGATCCACTTGACAATTCCATTGCGAGATACTGTCTCAAGGTTATAAGGGAGAGGATGGAGGATTTCATAGGAGTGACCTCAAAGAAGTTTAAACTGCATTTATCGCTGACAGACCCTCCATCAGGAGATATAGTCAGCATAATAAGAGAAGGGGGTTTCGAGGTACCCACTGCCGGTGAGCTCAGGGGGATAATGTCATACCTTGCCGATGAGCTCAATGGAGTACTGCTGAGCGATTTATCAGGGAAAAAATTTCTCCTCGTTATCTGAGATTACGTTTATCGAGGACACGATCTATAAAAACAATCAGATCCTCAGAAATGCCCTCCTTTCCGAAATTCAGATTGGCGACACAGAAGGGACAGGCGGAGATTATCAGTTCCGCCCCGGTGTCTTCAGCCTGCCTGATCCTCTCCCTTGCAATTGTCCTGCTTAACTCCGGATCAAAGGCCCTGAGACCTCCACCCGCACCACAGCAGAAAGAGAGGTTCCGGTTCAGTTCCATTTCAACAAACTCTATCCCGTCTATTTTCCTCAGTATTTCTCTCGGCTCTTCGTAAATTCCCGCATGCCTCCCCAGATGACAGGGATCGTGATACGTAACTCTCATTTTTTCTTCAGACTTCAATTCGGGCAATACATCTGCGAGGAACTGGGTTATGTGTTTTACGGGAACATCAAGACCGGCCACTTCCCTTACATCCTGTGAGAGGGTCTTATAACAACCTGCACATGACGTTATCACGAGTTCCGGTTTGATCTCCTCTATCGCCTCCGCAACTTTTCTGGCATTCTTCTCTGCCTCTTTTTGCAGGCCCACTCTGAAGAGAATTGAGCCACAGCACGGCTCATTTTCAAGTACGGTAAAGTCAACTCCAAGTTTTTTCAGCACAGATATGGTTGCATCCACTATCTCTCTTTCTCTCAATGTTGAAGTGCATCCCATGAAATACAGAATCGTTCCCTCTCTGTTCTTCTCCACATCAACATCAGATTTCTTTTCCTCTCCATACGGATTGTCAAGTTTCCTTATGCTTTCAGCAAACTCGAGAAACTTTTCGGGAATCATAATTCTTTTCCTCCAGAATTTCACCGCATCAAGAGCTCTGGCTCCGGTTATACATACCTCCTCACACAGCCTGCATGTTGTGCAGTAATAAAAGGTGGTCTCATCCCAGTCATACCCGCTCGTCCCCACTTTTGTTCTGGGGGAGTAAAATTCCACGGATTTCACGGTGAAAACCGGGCATTTTCTGCAGAATCCACAGAAAGTGCACTTCATAAGGCTCTGAAGTTCGTCAGGATAATCGGGTGGGTTATCGAAAATGGTATTCTCGAACGGCCCCTGAGGTTCCATCTTACCCGGATTGAGTATCCCCTCCGGATCAAAAATTTTTTTCAGAGCCCTGAAGGCTGTAATCTGCTCCTCATCAAAATATCCACTCCTCACTATCCCCATTCCATGTTCTGCCGAGACTGTGCCTCCAATCTCAAGAACATAATTGTGAAAATCCTTGTAGAATTTCTTCAATCTGTCCACCTCTTCCCTGTCCCCTATATTTACCGCAGTTGTCACATGTATGTTGCCATCTCCGAGATGCCCGAAGGATGCGGCAACTATCATGTGATTGTCCTTCAATTCCCTGACCTTCTCCATCACCTCAGGTATCTTTGAAACCGGAACCCCCACATCCTCCGTAACAGGCACTGCTCTGTACCCTTTAATCAGGCTGGAAACAGAGGGGTATCCCATCCGTCTTACTTTCCACAGGTTCTCCCTTTTCTCTCTCTCCTCTGCGATCTCAAATCCCGAAACAAGATCCTGGATTTTTTTAAGGTCATCCTTCTTTATCTCCATCAGAACCAGGATTCTGTCTGTCTTAACATCCATCCCGGAAACGGTTTTAACTGTCCTGAGGAAATCCGGGTCCATAGCCTCCACAACCTCAGGCATCACACCCCTTCCATACACTTTTTCAAGGAACGTTATAACATCCCTGTATGAGTCAAAATAGGATGTGAGTGTCAGGATGTCCTTCTCGAGGGGCAGGACATGGAGCCAGGCTTTCGTTACAATCCCGAGGGTACCTTCGGTTCCCACAAAAAACTGGGTGAGATCAACTCCTTCGGAATTTTTAAGGCACGTACTTCCGGTCTTTATAACCTTTCCCTGCCCGGTTACAACCTCGAGGCCGAGCACGTAATTTCTGGTGGTCCCGTATTTTACCCCCCTCATCCCGCTGGCATTGGTTCCTATCATACCCCCGATTGTACAGACACTGCTTGATCCGGGGTCAGGAGGGAAAAAAAGACCGTATTTCATGAGATGTCTGTTCAGATCCTCCAGAACAACTCCCGGTTCCACAGTTGCGGTCAGGGATGGTACATCAACCTCGAGAATTCTGTTCATCTTTGAAAAATCAATGATGATACTCTTTTCGAGGGGCGTGACCGCACCTGTTACGCTCGTTCCGGCACCTCTCGCAACAACGGGGGTTCTGTATTTTAATGCTATTTTCACTACTTCAGAAACCTCTTCGGTGGTAAAGGGGAAAACCACCGCAACAGGTGGCTTTCCAACGTAGATGGACGCATCCGCGGAATATGCTTTAACTCTCGAATCGGAAATAACCCTATCCTCTCCCAGAACTGATACAAGCTCTTCAACAATTTTCAAATCATTCCTCCCCGATCTTTTCTAAATTAAAAGTGTTATTCCTTTCTATTAAAAATTTTGTGATAACAGAAAATTAAAAATTCAAAATATTAAATATAAAAAATAATAAAATGTCTTTATTCTATATCTATCTTCTTCTTGCTCCTCTTCTCAGACTCCTTTTTCTTGAGAATGACCTCAAGCACTCCATTCTTGTACGTTGCCTTCGCTGAATCCGGATCCACCTCTGCTGGAAGATCTATGACCTCGGAATACTGCCTGTTCTCACCCTTTGCATTGATCTCAAGACTTGTCTCCGTTGCGTTGAGCTCGATGTCCTCCCTCTCCACACCGGGCATTTCTGCAATCACCTGTATCTCATCGTCAGTTTCAAACACATCGACTATGGGTTTTCTCTCATCCACGTGCGATCTGATCGCTCCGGGTGTGTTTCCAAATTCCTGTATATGGGGTTTGCCGTCCGGGCCTATTCTCATTGAGAATCCATAGACTATTGGTTTTCCCGGTTCAATCTTCTCAGGGGCGAATCGCATGGCCTCCTCGAATATCCTGTTCATTCTTTCCATCATTCGCTCAAATTCTTCATCTATGTCTCCAAATATATCATCGAAGAAACTCCAGTCCCTCCTTCTCCTTCTCCACATCTCTCACCACCTCCTTTTTTATTTAAATCAGGAATAAGCTTTCGCAAACTCCTCATATCTCTTCAACTCATCCCTGGATATACTTTTCTTTATCTTCTCTATTGCGGTTTCAAAGTGTTTCATTCTGATCTTTATCTCCGGAATCATCTCCTTCGCCCTTTCCCTGTCCATCCCTTCTGACAGTACCTCCCTTAAAGCGAGCATCGTGGCTTCTCTGCATATCGCCTCAATGTCAGCCCCAACGTATCCTTCTGTCATCTCAACGAGCCTGTCAAGATCCACATCATCTGCAAGAGGCTTTCCTCTGAGATGTATCTCGAAGATCTCCTTTCTGGCTGTTCCGTCAGGTGGAGGCACATAGACCATCCTGTCTATTCTTCCGGGCCTCAACAGGGCGGGGTCTATTATGTCCGGTCTGTTTGTTGCTGCGATAACAACCACATCTTTAAGCTCTTCAAGTCCATCGAGCTCTGTAAGGATCTGACTCACAACCCTCTCGGTCACATGACTGTCGAAACTCACTCCTCTTGCGGGAGCGAGAGAGTCTATTTCATCGAGGAAGATTATTGAAGGTGCCACCTGCCTGGCCTTCCTGAACATTTCCCTGACGTGTTTTTCACTCTCACCAACCCATTTGCTGAGCAATTCCGGACCTTTGACGCTTATGAAGTTGGCATTTGTCTCGTTTGCCACCGCCTTTGCCATCAGTGTTTTACCCGTTCCCGGAGGACCGTAAAGCAGAATTCCCCTGGGTGGTTTCAGCTGAAGGGTTTCAAATACATCTGGATACTTGAGTGGCCACTCAACAGCCTCCCTGAGTTCCTGTTTTGCCTCTTCAAGACCTCCAACATCTTTCCATCCTATGTTCGGGACTTCAACCAGTACCTCCCTCATTGCTGAAGGCTCAATGTTCTTCAGTGCGGACATGAAGTCTTCCTTTGTTACCTTCAGATTCTCCAGAACCTCCTCCGGTATTTCCTCCGCTTCAATATCGATTTCTCCTGCTTCCATCCTCTTCCGTATTGCATGCATCGCCGCTTCTTTACAGAGAGCTTCAAGATCAGCCCCCACGAATCCATTCGTAAGCTCTGAAATCTCATTGAGGTTCACATCATCTGCAAGGGGCATTCCTCTCGTATGGATCTCCAGAATCTCCTTCCTGCCCTCCCTGTCTGGAAAGCCTATTTCAATCTCCCTGTCAAACCTCCCCGGCCTTCTCAGTGCTGGATCAATCGCTCCGGGTCTGTTTGTTGCTGCGATAACAATGACCTCTCCTCTCGCTTCCAGTCCATCCATCAGAGACAATAATTGAGCAACAACTCTCCTTTCAACCTCTCCGGTTACCTCTTCCCTCTTTGGAGCTATGGAATCAATTTCATCAATGAAGATTATTGACGGAGCATTCTCCTTTGCCTCTTCGAAGATCTCCCTCAATCTCTGCTCACTCTCTCCGTAGTACTTGCTCATTATCTCGGGTCCGCTTATGGAAATGAAATGAGCATTGACCTCGTTGGCCACCGCCTTTGCTATGAGGGTCTTTCCCGTGCCCGGTGGGCCGTGGAGCAGAACACCCTTCGGTGGGTCTATCCCTACCCTCTGGAACAGCTCCGGATGTTTCAAAGGAAGCTCGATCATCTCTCTCACGAGCTTTAACTCTCTCTTCAGTCCTCCGATATCTTCATAAGTAACGCTCGGTACCGATCTGGTTATATCCTCCACAGGTTTTTCTTTCAATTCTATCTCTGTACCCCTTGTGACAATGACAACGCCTGCAGGCTTTGTTGATGTGACTATAAAGGTGAGAGTATGGCCGATCACCTCCACCCTCAACCTCTGCCCCCTTATGACGGGTCGGCCTTCCAGCAACCTCTGTAAGTAGGCTTCACCGCCCATCAATCTAACGGGCTCCGTGGGTGCAATAACGACCTTCTCCGCAGATCTGGCATCAACCTTTTTTATGGTAACCCTGTCATCTATGCTCACTCCTGCATTGTTTCTAATGTTACCGTCTATCCTGATTATACCCTTACCTCTGTCCTCAGGATATGCCGGCCATACAATGGCCGGTACTGTGTTTTTCCCTGTTATCTCAATTATGTCACCACTGCTCAACCCTGACTTTTCCATTATTTCAGGGTCAACCCTTGCTATCCCCCTGCCAGCATCCCTGTGATACGCTTCAGCAACTCTAAGCTGAATCTTTTCCTTCATTTAATTCACCTCCTATTTATAATACTGAATATATAATCTTATTTTCCCTTTCTATTTTTCTTACGAGACCCTTCTTCTCAAGATTCTCAAGCACAGCTCTTACCTCATTGATGCTGAGCCCGAGTTCTTCGGAAATTCCCTCAGGGTCAGAGGGAGCTTTTGCCACAGATATCAGGATGAGTCTCTCAAGATTGTCATCCATCATCCTGCCGACAAACTCAACGAGAGCGTTGAAAGACTCATTGATCTTCTCCATCAGAGCCATCTGAAGACCTGAAAGGGTTCTCTGGGCCTTTTTTAAAGTTTCGAGTGTCTCAACAATGCCCCTCAAATTGTCTGGACTGTTAACAGGCATTTCAAATAACCTCATGAACTCCCCTGCAAGCGAACTTTTATCAAGGGTGCTTCCTGATGGAGGGGAATCAACTCTGAATAAATGGGGGCTCAGATCAATCTCCAGACGAAGATTTCTGCTTATGTAGTAATATTTTCTCCTGTTAACATCCGTTACACTCTCCACCAGACCCATCCTTTCAAGCTTGGAAAGATGCTCAATCACAGCCTTTGGTGCCATTCTGAGGCAATATGATATTTCACTTACGTAGCACGGCCTCCTCGATAGTAACTGGAGTATTTTTCTCCTGCTCTCGTTTCCGAGAATGTCGAGGATATCTTCTGCCCTCATATGTAACACCACGTTACTAACATTAGTGTAGTATTACTCATATATAAATTTTTCGGTAAAAAAAATACATAATACCGATCTTTGGTTAGAAACTGGAAGTTATATTTTATGCTCATAATGTAATCTTGAAGGACGCATTCCCGGGCTTCACATCCATCCTTCGGATCATTTAACGCTCCAAACAAATCCCTTTGCCACTTTAAGACACCTGAAATGTTATACCGATCTATAAATTAACAGACCCGGCTAAAAATGATTTAATGCTATGCCAGAGCTGTGGTCAGAAAATAGCGGGGCGTGGATTTGAACCACGGATCTGCGGGTTATGAGCCCGCCGGGATCTCCTGACTACCCCACCCCGCTGTTATTATGCATAATACAAACTGTATTAAAACTTTACGATTGGACTTCCAGGAAAAAAAGGAAAATTTACCGCTATCCGCTCCTGATTCCGCTCATTCCGGTACACTGACATAACCGGAGGAATATTTTAGCCTTCAAATCTCTGAACCATCTTGGAACGCCCTCCTCCTTTCTCACAAAATTTAATATTTCTTCCGGAGATATGCATATAAGATGAGATGCCTGATCTGTGGAACTCCCACGTTCTCCACAGGAATATGTCCGGGCTGCTGTAGAAAGGACTCCATCAGAGAGATCTCCGGGTTAGTTCATGCTGAAGTGAGGAAGAGGTTTGGATTACCGATCGATCCTCCAGTTCAGGGAAGGATGAGGTGTACCGTATGTTCATCAAACTGCAGATTTTCTGAAGGAAACACGGGATACTGCGGTTTGAGAACTTTTAGCGGGAAAAAATTCAAAAGGAGAACGGGGAAGAGATATGGACATCTGCACATGTACCTCGATCCACTTCCCACGAACTGCTGTGCTGGATGGTTCTGCCCTGGCTCTGAGAAAAGGGGGAGATACAACCTTGCAGTTTTCTTCTATGGATGCAACTTTGACTGCCTCTTCTGCTAGAACCACACCCACAAGAATATTTCAGAGGGTAGAACTGTTTATGATGATGAGTTTGTGCAGATGGTTAAGGATAACCCTGATATAGAATGTATTTGTTTTTTTGGCGGTTCGCCAGAGCCTCAGCTTCCATTTGCCATCAATGTTTCAAAGAGGATATTCGAAGAGGTGGACAGGAACATAAGAATATGCTGGGAATGGAATGGTGCTGGAAACAGCAGACTGGTCAGAAAAGCGGGAGAGTTGAGTGTTGAAAGTGGTGGAATTGTTAAATTCGACCTTAAAGCATGGAATAGAAATCTCCATTTCTTTCTCACAGGAAAAGATAACGTAGAGGTTCTGAAAAATTTCGAAATGCTTGCATGCGAATTTCACTTTCCTGAAAGATTTTTGACTGCCACAACCCTGCTGGTGCCGTACTATGTCGATGAAAAAGAGGTAAATGAAATTGCAGGGTTCATATCATCTTTCAGCATAGAGATCCCATATAGCCTTCTTGTTTTCCATCCCCAGTTCTATATGAAGGATCTGCCGGTGACACCAAGGAATCAGGTAAGAAGATGCTATGAAACCGCTAAAAAACATCTGAAAAATGTAAATATCGGCAATATGCACCTGCTCGAACTCAGGTTTTAAAACTGGCCCGCGGATTGACCACCGAAGTCCCATTCAGAATGTAAAAATTTATATATTATTATACGCCGTTAACAGTTAACGTCGTTAATTGAATATAAAAATTTCGGTGAAAACATGGAAGAAATGAAAATACTTTCAAGGTTCATTGGCAGATACTCTCTGGGAAGAGACGGAGGAAGAGATTCCCTGCATTTCCTCAGAATAAAAATTCCCGGAGGTGTTATCGACTCAGAAAGACTCAGAACAATAGCAGAGCTTTCACTGAACTACGGCAGGGGATATGCGGAGATAACGGACAGACAGGATATACAGCTTCACTGGATAGATTCCGAGCATGCAATTGAAATTTTCTCAATACTCGACTCAGAAGGCCTGACAACAGATATGTGCGGTCAGGCCTTTCCCTACGCAGGTAGAGGAGATGTGAGAAATATCGTTGGTTGTCCTCTCGCAGGTATCGGGAAGGAAGAGAGAATAAATGGCCATCCACTCATCAAAAAACTGACCGAATTTTTCTCAGGAAATCCCGAATTCCTTGACCTGCCTAAAAAATTCAAATTTTCAATATCCGGTTGCCGGTATGATTGTACGCGATCATGGATAAACGATATGGCCTTTGTTCCTGCTCAAAAGGATGATGAATGGGGTTTCACTGCAATAGCAGGAGGAGGAGCAGGATCATCCCTTCCTGGCCCGAGAAAAGGTGAACCACTCAACATCTTTCTGTACCCGGATGATGTGTTTGAATTTGCTGTAGCGACTGTGGAGATTTTCAGAGATTACGGAGATAGAAGCAGTAAAAACAAGGCGAGATTCAAGTATCTATTTGAAAAAATGGGCCGTAAAGAATTTCTGAAAATCGTTTCAGAAAAGACTGGAATGGATTTTGAAGAGCATGAAGGCGATGTCAGAAGACCGTGGAAGGAGCACTGTGGAACCGGAATATTACGTGACCACAGGAAATACATAAACATCCCTTTGAGGGGAGGGATTCTCACCGCCGAAAAAATACAGGTTCTTGCAGATCTGACGGACAGATACGGCAGTGGAGAACTGAGGCTCACACCATTTCAGAATGTAATAATCCCTGAGATCGATGATGTGGAGGACCTGAAAAAGGAACTGAAGGATGCAGGATTTCGAACCGAAGGCATATGCCCTGAATGGACGGCAGTGGGCTGTGCTTCAGATTTCTGTGGGAAAACGAGGGACTACCATGCCAAGAACATGGTTTCCATGATACTGGACAGGATCGGAAAATACGATAAGTTGAAGGAACGGGATGTCAAGATAGGTGTGAGTGGATGTAAAAACAACTGCGGATACAGCGTTATGGCACATATCGGGCTTGTTGGAAGGCCTGTAAGATATAATGGGGACGTGAAACAGGCCTACGACATCCATATGGGCAAGGGGCTGGAGAACGGTGGTTCTGAACTGTTTATCCCCTCAGTACCTGCCGGGAGGGTGGTGGAGATTGTGGAGAGAATTGTAAAGATGTACTCTGAAAGCGAGTATGACTCCTTTCCCGAATTCGCTGAAAAATATGAGGATGAAATAAGATCCCTGGAGGTGATGGATGATGGAAGGTATAAACCTTGAAAAAAGGGGAGATAGGTACATTCTGGATGTCAGAGGGCAGACATGCCCCTACCCACAGCTCATGACTCATTTTGCCCTTCAGAAAATGGAAAATCAGGACGTACTCGAGATACTGACAGATAACCCCCCATCTGCCAGAGACATACCGATAGTTCTCAAAAGAAGGGGATATAAGTTTGAAGTGAAAAAAGAGAACGGGCTCTGGAGGATAACCGTCAGCGGAAAGGGGTAAATTCTATCAATTTCCGGGATGAACCCGCTAAACCGGGAGGAGAAATACGGAAAGAATGACGGAGAATATACCGGTCAGAAAAATACCATCAAATGTCCCCGCACCTCCAATGCTTATGTATCCCGCACCTATTTTTTCAATATCTCTCAGATGAAGTACATCTGCCCCGAGAATAACACCTATCACCCCTGCGGAGAAGGAGAGTTTGGGTAAAAGATAAACCGGATATCCATACATGATCAGAGAGATGTATGATGACAGGACAGAGATGAGGGGTGGTAGAAGAACCGGAACAGCAATTCCTGTGTTTCTGATTGGCCTTGCAGTATGATACGTTGAAAGGGTGATTATTCCAGTGGCTATGAGCCATGGTTTCACCGGAATGGAGGAGATTATGTACATTGATATGAAAAATGGGATGATACAACCTCCAAGGTTCACCGCAATTACAGTCTTTTCCACCTGCGGAACCCTGTAAAATCTGCTGAAAAATGGATCACGAATGTACTTCACCTTCCTGCTTTCCCTCTCCAGAACAGGAATGTTGATAAAACTGCCCAGCACTATCATGAAAAAGAGAAACAGGGTTTCTTCAGGACTGAACCCAAGAAGCGTGCCCACGGTGATCCCTGCAAATAACACGAAGGTAAGGATGAACAACGGAAGAAGCACAACAATTAAAAAGAATGGGAACAGTATGGGGAGAAAGAAAAATTTAGGCCTCACTTTCCTCTTCTTCCCTGATCACAGCTTCTCTCCTGTCAATGACGATGTAATCCCTTATCGATCTCACAGCCCTGAACGGAATCAGGATGTATCCATCCTCGACCGGATATTCTGAGGGGTCTATCCCCATATCAGGCCTTACAACGAGACTGACAAGGTCTCCGGTTTCAAGATCCGAAATTATATTGTGCAGAATCCCGATCAGAGTTCCATCTGATGTCATTACTTTCTTTTTTGCAAGCTGTCTGGAATATACACCCTCCATACCCATACCCCATGTCGGTTTCTGTTTAGATACTGATTAATTTGGTATTTAATATTTTGGTTTACATTCAAAAATGTGTGAGGTCGCGGGGGCATAAGAAATTTAAAATGAGGCCTGACATCCCTCATGCCCGATTTTACCAGGGAGATTGAGAAGGAGTATGTTACAGCGATGATTGCCAGTTTATGGTGGAGGATTGCAATCCACCTCTTCTTCGATAATGTTGATCATGTTCTTCTGCTGTGATTTCCAGTCAGGGAGTGATTTAAGGGAGATTGATCGGAATTGATATCAGAAGCAAACTCAAATATCACTATTATCGGTTCAGGTGGTATCAGCATGGCAGATATGGAAACTTGAGACTCATGAAAATCTGAAACAGATCTAAAAATATCAGTAAGATGCATATGAGTTTTGTCTACATATTTCCTTCCAGAGATTAAGAAGTAGATGAGAATCAACGATCCATACACTGAAATGGTGCAAAATCCATTGTTAAACCCATACTACCGGTAGATATATGATAGATCTCTATTTTTCACCTGATCTCTCAAGATCAGTGATTCCAGTTAATGAACATAAGCTAATGAACATATACAGTTGAATAAAATGTAATTTACCTGGAATGATCAGATACTTCTCACACCGCCTTCTGAAGATATATAGAATCTATCCTCTGACCATATGCATAATTTTTCCAACTGAGATATTACCGGCATATTGATGAAATGTGAACAGCCTTACTTTACTTCCGGAAAAACATTTAATCCGACATGATGAGCCTTAAATAAAATCAAAAATTGAGGGGAGTACTTGAAATCAGGTGTATCCCACAAGAGATTTTTCTCTCTTTACCCTCTGTTCTCTGAATCTCTCGGTTATTCTCTCGTAGAAATCAATTATGCTATCTGTGACACTCGGTTTCACCTTCTTGATGGCATCCCTGAAGTGCCTCATCTCCACCGTCTCGGTATCCAGATTCTCTCTCAACGCAATCATGGCCGCCTCCCTGCATATCGCCTCTATGTCCGCTCCGACATAACCTTCGGTAAGCTCGGCAAGCTCGTTGAGGTCAACGTCATCCGAGAGAGGCATGTCTTTCGTATGGATCCTGAATATCTCGATCCTGCTTTTCTTATCGGGAGACCTCACATAAACCATTCTGTCAAATCTTCCGGGCCTCAGCAGGGCGGGATCGAGCATATCGGGTCTGTTGGTCGCTCCAATAACAACAACTCCGTCCAGCTCTTCAAGACCGTCCATTTCAGTGAGGAGCTGATTTACAACCCTTTCCATCACCCTCGTTCCTTCCTCCGCACCTCTCATGGGAGCTATAGCATCCATTTCATCGAAAAATATTATACATGGTGCAACCTGTCTGGCCTTCCTGAAGGTCTCTCTGATCGCCTTCTCAGTTTCCCCGACCCACTTTGATATGAGCTGGGGACCCCTCACACTTATGAAGTTTGCATCGCTTTCGTTGGCCACCGCCTTTGCTATGAGGGTCTTTCCCGTGCCCGGTGGGCCATAAAGAAGAACGCCTTTTGGAGGTTTTATACCCATTTTCCTGAATTTTTCAGGATATCTGATGGGCCATTCCACAGCCTCTATAATCTCCCTCTTAACCTCTTCAAGTCCGCCAACATTCTCCCAGGAAACATCCGGAATTTCAACAAAAACCTCTCTAAGAGCTGATGGTTCAATTTCTTTAAGCGCCTCTCTGAAATCGTCCATTGTAACAACCATGTCCTCAAGCATTTCCTGTGGTATGTCCTTGTTGAGATCGATTCTGGGAAGATATCTCCTCAGGGCCTTCATCGCCGCTTCCTTGCTGAGAGCAGCTATATCAGCTCCGACGAATCCGTGAGTGTGATCTGCAAGATAATCGAGATCAACATCACTGAGGGGCATGTTCCTTGTGTGAATCTGGAGTATCTCCTTTCTGTCGTTTCTGTCTGGAACGCCTATTTCAATCTCCCTGTCAAACCTCCCCGGCCTTCTCAGTGCTGGATCAATGGCATCAATCCTGTTTGTCGCACCTATCACAATAACCTGACCCCTCTCTTCAAGTCCATCCATCAGAGACAATAACTGAGCAACAACTCTCCTTTCAACCTCTCCGGTTACTTCCTGCCTTTTCGGGGCTATTGAATCAAGCTCATCTATGAAGATTATTGAAGGTGCGTTCTGCTTGGCATTTTCAAATACCTCCCTCAATCTCTGCTCACTCTCTCCGTAGTACTTGCTCATTATCTCGGGTCCGGCAATGGAAAAGAAGGATGCTCCAGCCTCGTTGGCCACCGCCTTTGCTATGAGGGTCTTTCCCGTGCCCGGTGGGCCATAAAGAATGACACCCTTGGGAGGGTCTATTCCCAGCCTCTGGAAAACTTCGGGATGCTTAATGGGAAGCTCGATCATCTCCCTCACTTTCTGAAGCTCATCCTTGAGCCCTCCTATGTCCTCGTATGTGATCCCGGTTTTACCCATGGTTTCATACCCTCTCACCGGTCTGTCCCTGAAAATGACATTCGTGGACTCGTCCACAATAACCACACCGGGGGGTTCAGTCTTGACCGCCACGAGAGGGAGGGCCTGAGCATTGGCAAATCTACCCAGGAAGGGGTTTGATCCCCCCATGATCGGAACAATATCACCCTGAACAATGGGTCTTTTCAAAATCTGCCTCTTCAAATACTCTCCTATATTCATCCCAAAAATCTGAAAGTTTACTTCCTGTAAAGGAGCAAGAATAACGGTTCTTGCAGGTTCATAATCTGCCTTTCTGACCTTTACGACGTCACCTATACCTACTCCTGCGTTCTGCCTTGTGAACCCGTCTATCCGTATGAGTTCGAGACCCCAGTCCCTTTTGTCAGCTCTCCACACCTTGGCCACCGTCTTTCTCTTCCCTTCGATCTCGATAATATCTCCGGGAGATAACTGTAATTTTCTGATTGTATCAGGGTCAAGCCTCGCAATTCCCCTGCCTGAGTCATTCGGATATGCCTGAGCCACTTTGAGAGTTGCTTCCATCTCATTCACCTCATCTAACTTTATATACAATGTTTTCTTTAAACACCATAAAAACATTGTGGTGATTGGATGAAAATTGCCATTGTGGAACCGTTTTCGGGAGCATCGGGCGATATGTTCCTCGGAGCATTTATGGGAATTTCAATCACAGAAAGAGACCTTTCCGATATAGTTTCCGGTCTGGATCTTTCCCTTTCCTTTGAAGTCAGAAACGTCAGGAAAAAGGGGGTTAACGCCACACAGATAATGGTCAAAGAGAAGGAGACAAAAGAGAGATCGCTTGATGAAATTGAGGACATTATTTCAGATTCAGGTTTTGAGAAAAGGGTGAGGGAAGATGCAATCTCTGTATTCAGAATTCTGTGGGAAGCTGAAAAGAGAGTTCATGGAGGCGAAACCATATTCCATGAGGCAGGTAGCGATGATGCATTATTCGATATACTTGGCTCGAGTGTAGCTTTCAACAGACTCAGAGATGAAGGAATATCAAAATTCTTCAGACTTCCCGTTTCTGTGGGCCGGGGAACTGTTGAAACCCATCACGGAACCTATCCCGTGCCACCTCCGGCTGTTATGGAAATTCTTTCCACCCATTCAATCCCATTTCGTTACGGTCCGGTGGATGGAGAGCTTCTCACACCTACAGGTGCTGCTATACTGGCATATTTTACCAGAGATCTCCCTGAAAATCCGGAATTGAACATTGAAAAAGTGGCCTATGGGGCGGGACAGCTCGATCTTGACATTCCCAATGTGCTCAGAATATCCATAGGGAATATGGCCGAAACGGAATCGGATATGGTCAGAATTATTGAAACAAACGTCGATGATGTTAGGGGTGAAGAGATCGGCAACATGATTTCAGTGTTATCGGAACTCGCTAATGACATCTCTGTCATCCCGCTTTTAACAAAGAAGAACAGGCCGGGATATCTGATAAGGGTCCTCACCACTCCAGAGAGGGAGCATGAGGTGTGCGAGAAGCTTATTTTAGAAACGGGAACTCTTGGTGTAAGGATACTTCCCATTCAGCATAGATATAAGGTAAAAAGGTATTTCAGAGATGTTTCCGTTTCCATCCATGGAAAAAATTTCAACGCAAGGGTGAAAGTATCTGAAATTTCAGGAATTAGGAGATTTTCATGTGAATATGAGGATGCAGTAAAAATTTCATACACCACGGGATTGCCCCTCAGGGAGGTTATGAGAATGGTTGAGGAGGAGGCGAGGAGATCGTATGGAGATAAAGATTAAATCGGGAGAGAATTATGAGTTTCTGATCCGGGATGGTAAATGCTATCTAACCATATACGTTGAAGAACTTGTCAACATCTACAGGGACTTCAAAAGGGCCATAAAAAGGATTCCATTCAAATTTGTTGAGAATGGTGATTATTTTGTTCTCAAAAGCGGAGAAAAATCCATCGTGCTTGAGAGAGAGGTCGTTCTCGATTCGATCCCTCCATATCCTGTCGATGAAGACCATCTGATTGCAAAATCAAGAAAAAAGCTTGAGGACCACACACCAGCAGAAGAGACGATCATGAAGAACACATTTCTTCTGTTCAAGATTCCCAGAGAGAGGGTTGTGGAATTCACAGAGGGAGATGAGAATATATTTCTTTCCAAGCTTTCAAAAGTGGATCTGACGAGATACACAAGTGTCTTTCTCATATCGAGAACGGACTTCGTGAGGCTCAATCCCTTCAGGCTTCTCATGGAAATAAAAAAGAGGGAGAAGAAAGGGGAGGAGGTTATCAAAAAAATCAGCCGGGAGAGGCCAGGGGCACTGAAAGATTACGTTTACTCTGACATTAATGGCACCGTCATCAATATAGATCTGATCGACAGAGAGAGGTCAGAGATGGTTGTAACCCTTCCTGAAGTTACACCTGAGATACAGAAAGCTCTGGAGAAAATCGGGAAAGACCTTGGAGTTAAGAAAATTACCGCAATACCTGGAAAGGGAGATTGAAATGTTCTTTCCCACAGGCGTAAAATGCCTGGATGAACTACTGGGAGGAGGTATTGAGGAAGGGACAGTAACGCAAATTTATGGGGGGCCGGGGACAGGAAAAACAAACATATGCCTTCAAACTTCAATAATAAACGCCCGGGATGGCAGAAAGATTGTTTACATAGACACTGAAGGGCTGTCTCCCGAAAGGGTAAAGCAGATGGCAGGTGGCGATGCAGAAAAATTGATGGAGAGAATTCTCCTTTTCGAACCTGTGGATTTCAGACAGCAGATGAGTGCCATCAGAAAGTTAAAAAAGGTTTCGGAAAAGGTTGATCTTGTTATCATCGACTCTTTTACGGGACTCTACAGAAGTGAGCTTGAAGATGAGGACAAATCCATCAAATTGAGGAGGGAGCTTACCGCCCAGTTAACGTTCCTTCTCGGACTTGCAAGAAAGAATTCCATGGGCATTCTCATCACGAATCAGGTTTACACGGATATCAACTCCGGCAATGAAATGCCCCTTGGAGGAATAGGAATAGAACATCTCTCCAAGGTCATAATCAAACTCGTGAAGAGAAATAGATCCAGAGAGGCAGTGCTTGTAAAACACAGATCGAGGGAAGAGGGCAGGAGATGCATTTACAGAATCACGGAAAAAGGTGTTGAATAAAGAGATGTTAACACCGGATAGAATCGATGTTTTTCAAACATAAATTAGGATTCACAAAATTGACAGAGAAATATGGTTTAGCTTTCATGGGACGTCAGATTACTGATCTCTACCGGTTATTGATCGGATAGTGGTTTCTGATGGTAAGCCTTTGGTAGAGTTTACTGTACCAGCAGGTCTTCTTTGAGATGCATTGCTGAAAACCAGCCAACGATAAAATTTAACTGCCCATTGATATCAAATCAGAGCAAAAGAGAATAATTACTAAAAAGCAAGCTTGCTGATAGCACTACTGACATAAAAAGTAAGCCATCTAAGAATAAAGGGTAAATAGCTATCTGGAAATTCTGTTACATAGTTTATCAAAGTTACCCTTTTCCTTTACGGGTTGTCGTAATATAGTTTTCAATCTCTCTTCAGGCACTTTTCTTGGATAAGCCATGACCAGATAGATTTCATGATGGTAACCATTCTTAACAAGATTTTTCTCTTCCATCAGCTTTTCCATTTTTGCTATTGATTCTGACTCGGTGGAATAAGGACCAATATGAAGTATTTGAACGCATTTTCCTTCTTTCATCTTCTCAAATTTAACTTCATTAACCAGTTCCAACTTTTTCTTTTTTATAACCTCTTGTTTTGCTTTCTTTACTATTTCAGAGGTTACAAATTCAGGCTGACGAATTAGAAGCTTCCAGAACCACTCCTCACGGGGAACCTCTGTATATGGTTTATCTGAAGGTTTATCTGAATCCACCCACCATAGACCTTCAAGTTTTGCAACCGTGAAGTCCCTTGCATCTTTTTTCATCAACATCTTTACACCATAAGCGAGAGAATATAACGCAGAAACCTTAGATTGAAATTCATCACCACCCGGAGCACCTTTTCCTTCTACTGTCAGAAACTTTCCTTCTTCAATCTCTACGATTTCAGG
>WAJW01000155.1 GCA_015523685.1 Archaeoglobaceae archaeon | reverse complement strand
TCTCCACAACTGTCTCGGGAGATAGGGCCTGGAGGTATTCAACCGTATCCTCACCGTGGAGCATTTTCCTGTTGAGGGGGATGCTCACACCATCGACCTGAAAGTTTTTTACATGGAGGGATCCGAGAGGAACTCTGCCGAGTTTTCCTGATGGGGTCTGTGAGGGATCAACTATGATCGTATCTCTGATTTTTTCATGACCTCCCTCTACCCTGAAATCCACCTTTTTCTTGATCTCATTCACCCACTCATCCGTCCAGGAAGGGAAAAGTACATTCTCCCTGTGGTAATGCAGTTTTGATCCATAAAAGTCTGGGGGACGGGGAGATTTCAGGAAGAGGTATATGTGAAAGGACGATCCGGTCCAGTAAACCGCCACATCCTTAACGATCTCCATGAATTCATCCCGCTCAGACCTCCAGTCATCCATTATCTCAACAAGCAATCTTGCAACCTCAAGTGATCTTTCTGGAGGAAGATTTGTTCTGTCAATGTCGATGAAAACCCTGTCTATCGGCCCTCCTTTTTTCTCTCTGTTCGTGGAGTAAAAGAACTCCGAAAGTTTGCGGGGTACAAAATACTTCCAGAGAAGAACCTGCCTGTCCGAAAGTCTCTCTCTGACATCCTTAAGATGGTGCTCTGCCCTGAGCCTTAAAAACTCGTCATCTATCTCCTCGAAATCCTTAATCCATAAGCTCCCCATCTTTCCCGCTCTGTTCAGGAAAAAAGGGGTTTTTGCTCCCGGAATCCATGTTTTGCTTGCAATCTCTCTTCCCTCAAGAAAATCCATCAGATATTCTGAAATCTTTCTGTAGAATCCAAGCACATCCAGGCTTCCGAAGGGGTACAGCATGGCCATTGTATTGTAATAGTGGTTGATCTCCAATATAACATTTTCATTCAATCACGTAAACCGTTATACTGCTTGATTCCATCAGATAAACCCTGATTTCCATTCTTTAACACACGGTAATGTGAGGTATCTCTATTGCTTTTAAGTACATATGTAAATCCGAGGTGATGTGAAGTGAACTGGAAAATTGTGATTGCAACAGGTCTCATAATCTCTGTTGTGGGAATTGGAAGCGCCTCCGCAATGATGATGGGTGGAGGCATGGGATTCAGCAGAGGTGCTGGATGGAACTGGTTTGGCACTTCGGGATACGGGATGGGTTATGGAATGATGGACACACCGTACAGATCTGATTTACCGTCGGGCTACAGCTACGATGACATGCACGAAGCCTGCGATTCCATGATGGAGGAGTACTGGGGATATGAACATTCAGACCAGACTGCAGGATATGAGCAGAGCGCATATCCTCAAATGATGGGCTACGGAGCTCAAGGTCTGAGCGGTCTGCTCTCCATTCTGAGCTTCGGCCTTTAATTTTTTTATCTTTTTTTATGAAATTAAAAATAAAAAAGATCAGGGTTTTTCAGCAACATAGACAAGTTTTCCGTCATCAAGTGTTTTTACCCTGAGCTTCAAATCCATTCCGATCTCAAGTTCGTCTTCAGGGATCCCTTCTGCCCATGTCATCACCCTTCCACCCTCTTTCACGTCAACAACCAGCAGGGTGTAAGGGGCGATGTCCTCAAAACCTGCGGGCGATGCATGAATCGTTGTGTATGTGTGGAGAGTACAGTCTCCGCTGAGTTCAACCCATTCCATGTCATCGTCAAGACACTCAACGCAATCCGCTTTTGGCGGGACATAAAGAGTGCCGCATTTCCTGCATTTTGTCCCGGTGAGTTTTCCCTCTTCAAGATACTCCACGAATTTTGCAACCTTGGAGTTGGGAACGTAGCTGATTTTTCCAAACTTTTCAAACATCATGATCACCTCTTGAGTATCTGAACAAAGCAGTACTGGCCTATTCCTCCAACGTTATGGGTGAGGCCAATTTCGGCTCCGTCAACCTGCCTTTTCCCTGCATCTCCCCTGAGCTGTTTCACGATCTCTGTTGTCATGGATACTCCGGTTGCACCTACAGGATGACCCTTGGCTTTAAGTCCTCCATCAACATTCACAGGAATTTTTCCACCGATGTATGTCTGCTCCTCATCTATAAGTTTTCCACCCTCTCCAATCTCACAGAAACCGAGGTTTTCATAGGCCATTATCTCTGCAATTGTGAAGCAGTCATGAACATCCGCCACATCTATGTCATCAGGCCCAACTCCGGCCTGTTTGTAAGCCTCTTTAGCAGCAATTATGGCACTGGGGATTCTATCAACGTATTCTCTCCTTATGACCGAAATTGGAGCTGATGCAGACGCAATACCCTCTATCCACACCGGAGTGTCTGTTATCTTCCTGGCCAGATCCTCCTTTGCAAGGATAACACAGGCGGATCCATCTGCATTTGCACAGCAATCGAAGAGCTTTAATGGAGATGCAACCGGTCTCGATCCAAGAGCCTTTTCAAGTGTTATCTCCTTCTGAAACATGGCTTTGGGATTCATGGCTCCATAGTGGTGGGCCTTTACAGCCACCTTTGCAAGCTGTTCCTCTGTCGTTCCATAATTGTGCATGTGCCTTCTGGCAAAGAGAGCGTAGTACCCGGGGAAGGTTATACCAAAACCGCTCTCCCACTGAACATCCCCGACTCTGCCCATGAGAGCGAGAATCTCTGGAGTTGACAGCTCAAGCATCTTTTGAATCCCCACAACAGCAACTACATCGTGCAGACCTGCTTTTATGAGTGAATATGCGGTTCTGATAGCGGCAGACCCGGATCCGCATGCAGCTTCAGTCAGATATGTTGGCTGGGAGTTCATTCCCAGATATTCGGCAATAACTCCTGGAATTGACCTCTGCTTGTGATATTCCGGTGAAGAGCCGATCACGGTTGCATCTATGTCCTTCTGCCTGAGGTCTGAATCAAGCATCGCTTCTTTAAAACTCTCCCAGGAAAGCTCCTGGACTGTGGCATCATCCCTTCTACCAAACTTACTGTGTCCTATTCCTACAATGGCAACTTTCATCATATCACCTTCATGAACATATTTCAGATGTACTGTCCACCATCAACCTTTATGACCTCTCCCGTTATGTGCCTCGCTCTTTCCGAGGCAAGGAACACAACCACCCATGCCACCTCTTCGGGTTTGCCTCCACGTCCAAGCACGATCTCACTTATCGCCTGCTGTTTTATCTCTTCAGGCACAGTTTCGTACATCTCTGTCAGAATCATCCCGGGGGCCACCGCATTTACATTGACATTGTACCTTCCAAGCTCCTTTGCAACCGCCTTTGTCAGACCTATAATCCCTGCTTTGGCTGCAGAGTAATTGGACTGTCCGAATTTTCCTCTGAGTCCGTTTATCGAGGTCATGTTGATGATCTTTCCATATTTCTGTTCTTTAAAGATTGGCGCAACCGCCCTTATATAGTTGAAGTATCCTTTGAGGTTTATGTTGATCACCGTATCCCACTGCTCCTCTGACATTTTCCATACAACTCCATCCCAGTTCACACCTGCATTGTTCACGAGAATATCCAGCCTTCCAAACTCATCCAGAACCTTCTGAACCATATCCTGAGCATCCTGAAAGTTTGACGTGTCAGCTCTGACGGGGAGACATCTTCTTCCCAGACTTTCAACGGTCTCTTTGACCTGCTTTGCCTGTTCCTCACTCTTTCTATAGTTTATTGCCACATCAACACCCTCTTTTGCGAGCTCTATCGCGATGGAGGCTCCAATCCCTCTGCTTCCTCCTGTTACAATTGCAACCTTGTCTTCAAGTTCAAGATCCATGTTTTTCCACCCCGGCATCAGTCTTTCTCAATTGGTATTTAATGGTTAATGTTTTTGCACAAAATTGGTTTGATTGTATTTAATTTGATAATTTTCGAAAGTATTTTTACCCATTCGTTTTCAATACCCCTCTGCATGTCGTACAGTAAGATCCTCCTTGTGGTTATAGATGGAATATCCGACAGACCCGTGAATGGAAAAACACCCCTCTCTTCTGCAAAGACCCCTGTTCTTGATTCATTTGCGGAAGAAGGAGTCTGCGGTATAATGGATCCGATCTCTCCCGGAGTGAGAGCGGGTTCTGACACCGGACATTTTGCCCTCCTTGGTTACCCTCCTGAGAAATACTATCCGGGAAGGGGGCCAATAGAAGCAGCAGGGGTTGGGATCGATCTTAAACCCGGAGATATAGCCTTCAGGGCAAATTTTGCCACTGTAGAGGACAGAGAGGGTTCATTTTTTGACAAGGTGGTTGTTGACAGGAGGGCAGGTAGATTTTCAAACACCGATGAACTTGCAGACTCGATAAATGAGGGTATTGATCTTGATGTCGAATTCATATTTAAAAGAGGCTCGGGGCACAGAGGTGCCCTTGTTCTGAGGAATAACCTCTCTGACAGAATTTCCGGCACAGACCCGAAGGTGGAGGGAAAGCCTCCATCCAGATCTCATCCCTTATCTGATAATCCTTCTTCTGAGGATGTCAGAACTGCTGAAATCGTAAATACATTCTCAGAAAAAGCTCATCAGATCCTTAAAAATCATCCTCTAAACCTTGAAAGAGCCATGAGTGGTGAACTCCCCGCAAATGCCATTCTTCTCAGAGGTCCGGGGAAGATGCCTCATGTGGAAGATTTCAAAAGCAAATTCGGACTGTCTCTCTCCATCATTTCGGGCACAGCCCTCATAAAGGGTGTTGGAAGAATACTCGGAGGTGATGTGCTTCAGGTTGAGGGGGCAACAGGAGGAAAGGACACAGATCTCGAAGCCAAGGTGAAGAGGGCCATGGAATCTGTGAAATCCCACGATTTCATCCTCCTTCATATTAAAGCTCCTGACGAATACGGGCATGACGGAGATTTTGATGGCAAGAAAAAATTTATCGAGAAGGTTGACAGGGCTTTAAAGCCCCTCTCAGATCTGGACGATTGCTATATTGCGATTACCGCAGATCACTCAACTCCCGTTACCGTCAAGGATCATAGTGGAGACCCTGTTCCTGTTGTTATCAGAGGAGAGGGTGTTAGAAGGGATGACGTAAAGGCCTTCGGCGAGTTCACATGCTACAGGGGGGGATTGTGCAGGATAAGAGGTCTCGATCTCGTACCGATACTGCTTGACCTTGCAGGGGTGGCAAAGAAGTATGGAGCATGATGATCGGCTGGAAATTCAGGAGACGCTTATAATTCCCGAGAATACAAGGTTTGATGAGAGGAACATAGTTGTCGAGGGAGATGTTCTTGTAGGGCCAGATTGCATTCTGGATTTCGGGTTGATGGGAAAGAAAATCTATACAGGCGAGAAAAACAGAATAAATGGGGATATCACAGGAGAAGAGGTGAAAATTGAAGACTGGAGTGAGATTTCAGGAGATGTCGTATCTGAAGGAGACTGTTTTCTGGGAGAATTTGTTACGATCAGGGGTAGATTAAGAGTGGCCGGTGATCTTGAAATAGGAAGAAACGTGAAGATCGAAAAGGGATTTGAGGCGAAAGGATGGATAGAGATAAAAAATCCCGTTCCTGTTATTATTTTCATATTTCTTTACATCCTCGAGCTAATTCGGACAGGAAAAATCGAGGAGCTTGAAAGACTTCTTCAGGAAATGGATCTGGATAGAAACGTGATGATGATCCCGTCCGGCTCGAGAATCACCCTTGAAGAAATAAGAACCACGCGTGATATTTCCATAGAAGGGAATTGCAGGATCAACGGAAATATAAGGGGCAGGAATGTAAACATGGTCAGATCAGAGGTTTTTGGCAGTGTGAGAGGAACAGGCAGAATCAGAGTTGTTGGTTCAATCATCCATGGCGATGTTTCTGGTGATGAGGTGTTTCTCGAAGGATCAAGTGTTGTTCTCGGAAGGGTCAGGGGTAGAAAGGTATTTGTCGAAGAAGGAGTAAAGGTGGAAGGTGAGATTATTGGAAGAGAGGGTATGAAAATACTCACTCCACTGAGAGGTGTTAAATCGGATGATGAACTGGGATCGGAGGACTTTCAGGATATTGTTCCCTCATCTGGCTGATGAACTCATTGAAGACAGGGTACTTCCGGGAATAATCGACCATCTGGAAAGGTGCAGGGATGAGAATGAAGCTCTCGAGCTCATAGAGTTTTTTGAGAGATCCGGAGAGATAGACTGTAAATATGCAGAACTGCTCAGATCCAATCTCAATCAGCTGGCTGAAATCTTTAATTCTCGTAAACCCGGGGAATATGCCGGAAAGGGACTGATGAGAAGGTAATCCCATGATATCAGTTGGACTTGCTGGTAAACCCAATTCAGGAAAATCAACATTTTTCAGGGCACTCACTCTCGTGGATGTGGCCATTGCAAACTATCCCTTTACCACAATTAAACCGAATGTTGGAACTGGATACGTGAGGACTGAGTGTATATGTAAGTCTTTAGGAATCTCATGTGAGAACTGCATAAGGGGAAATCGGTTCATTCCCGTTGAGGTCATTGACATCGCAGGACTTGTTCCCGATGCACATAAGGGAAGGGGTCTGGGTAACGAATTTCTGGATAATCTCAGACAGGCAGAGGTTATAATACACGTTGTTGATGCTTCGGGCTCCACAGATCCCGAGGGCAATGTGGTTAAAATAGGGGAATATGATCCCCTCGAAGATGTGGAGTTTCTCGAAAAAGAGCTGACAATGTGGATTTACGGGATTTTGAAGAGAAACTGGGACAGACTCGTGAGAAAGCTAAAGCTTACAGGCGGAAATAAGGCAAGATCAATTGCTGAGGTTCTTGCTGGAGCTGGGGTGAGTGAAACGATTGTCAGAGAAGTTCTGAGGAATTACGGTAAAGACCCTGTTGAGTTCACGGATGGAGATCTTCATGAATTCGCGGAAAAGATCAGAGATGTGAGAAAGCTCGTTATTTCCGCTAACAAGGCTGATATGGCTCCTGAAAAGAATGTAAAGAAGCTGTTGAGGGCGAGGGACCATGTTATCCCCACTTCCGGTGCCTACGAATATGCCCTGAGAATGGCAGCGAAGAATGGTTATATAAATTATCTTCCCGGAGATAATGATTTTGAGGTGATCAGAGATATGACAGAAGAGCAGATCAACGCACTTGAAAGAATAAGAGATTTCATCAGGAAATTCGGATCAACCGGAGTTCAGCAGACCATAAATACAGCGGTGTTTGATGTGCTCGGGTACATCGTTGTCTATCCCGTGGAGGACGAAAACAAATATACGGATTCGAAAGGAAATGTCCTGCCGGATGCCATACTTGTAAAAAAAGGCTCTCACCCGAGAGATCTGGCAGCAAAGGTTCATTCGGATCTTGCAAAACATTTCCTTTATGCAGTTGATGCAAAAACGAGGATGAGAATATCTGACGATTATGAGCTCAAACACAACGATGTTATCAGGATAGTTTCATCAGCATGATGTGATGTTTACGGAAGGAGAGGTTGGAAAGATGATGAGGGATTGCATCAGATTGCTATACGAAAGGAGGTCTGTCAGGAGATTTAAAGAGGATGATGTGGACGACACAACCATCATCGAACTGCTCGAATCTGCAAATTCCGCTCCATCAGCCGGAAATCTTCAGCCAAGAGATTTTATCATCGTCAGAGATCCTGAAATCAAAGCTGATCTATCACGTGCTGCGCTCAATCAGAGATTCATTTCCCGCGCTCCTGTGGTCATCGTTGTTGTTGCAAACTTTCCAAGGTCTATGAACACATACGGTGAGAGGGGGTATCTGTATGCAATTCAGGATTGTTCTGCAGCAATTCAGAATCTTCTTCTCGCGGCAACAGCCATGGGGCTTGGAACCTGCTGGGTGGGAGCATTCGATGAAGAGATGGTGAGTCAGATTCTGGATCTACCAGACTATACAAGACCCATGGCCATAATTCCGGTGGGATATCCCGCTGACAGAGGTCACAGAACCGGAAGAAAAAAAATTGAAGAGCTCATCCACCGGGAAAGATGGTAGCGATAGCCGATGCGTGCAGGGAAATAGCAGAGAGAATCCTTGAGGAAAAGGGGAATGTTGATAGAATCAAGAAGGAGATCAGTGGAAAGTACGGACTCAGACATATCCCCAGAAACTCGGATATATTGAGATATGCGCCCCATGGAAAGAGAGACATCCTTTCAAAGTATCTCAGATTAAAGCCGGTTAGGACAATCTCGGGTGTTGCGGTAGTTTCGGTGATGACCTCTCCTGAGAGATGCCCGCACGGGAGATGTGTTCCATGTCCAGGGGGGGTTGAGTCAGACACACCCCAGAGCTATGTCGGGCATGAACCCGCTGCTCTCAGAGGCAGACAGCATAATTTCAACCCCTTCAGTCAGGTGGTTCACAGGGTCAGACAGCTTCAGGAGATAGGACATCCTGTAGATAAAGTTGAACTGATTGTCATGGGGGGAACTTTCACAGCGAGAGATCTCTGTTATCAGGAGTGGTTTGTGAGAGAGTGTTTCAATGCACTGAACCATCTTGGTGGAATGAAAAAAGAGCTCATACTTGAAAAAGCTCAGAAAAAGAATGAGAGGGCGAGAATCAGGAATACAGGGATAACGTTTGAGACAAGACCGGACTGGGCTGAGAGATGGCATGTTGAAAATATGCTCAGATTTGGAGGGACGAAGGTCGAGCTTGGTGTTCAGAGTCTGTATGATTTCGTTCTGAAAAGAATTGAGAGGGGACATTCGGTGGAGGATACTGTTAAGGCGACACGCCTTCTTAAAAATGCTGGATTCAAGGTTGGGTACCACATGATGCCCGGACTTCCTGGGAGCAGTAAGGGAAGAGACCTCAGGATGTTTGAGAAACTCTTCAGGGATCAGAGGTTCAGACCCGATTATCTGAAAATCTATCCAACTCTCGTGATAAAGGGAACAAAGCTCTACGAGATGTGGAGGAGAGGAGAGTACAATCCCTACACCACCGATGATATGGTGGATCTGATTTCAAGAGTAAAGGAGCTCGTTCCGGTTTATGTCAGGATTCAGAGGATACAGAGAGATATTCCTGCAAGATTTATCGAAGCTGGAGTCAGGAAGAGCAATCTGAGACAGCTTGTTGAGGAGAGGATGAGGCAAAATGGTAGGGAATGCAGATGCATCAGGTGCAGAGAGGTTGGACACAGATCCCTGCATGGGATTGAGGTGGATGAAAATGAGGCAGAGCTGGTCGAAAGAGATTATACAGCGAGTGATGGGCGGGAATACTTCATTTCATATGAATCAGCTGAAAAGGATGTTCTTTTTGGATTTCTCAGATTCAGAATCCCTTCAGAGGAGTTCAGTTCAACTCTCAGTGGAGCGGGAATCGTCAGGGAACTGCACATATACGGGGGGATGGTGCCCATCGGGAAAAGTCCTGAGGATGAGTGGCAGCACAGGGGATTCGGAAGAAAAATGCTAATGAGGGCTGAGGAGATAGCAAGGGAGGAGGGATGCAAAAAGATTGCAGTTATAAGTGGTGTCGGTGTAAGACCTTACTACAGGAG
>WAJW01000154.1 GCA_015523685.1 Archaeoglobaceae archaeon | reverse complement strand
TCTCGCGGTAGATGCAGATCCTGACTCAAATCTTCCAGAGGCTCTGGGAGTTGAAGTTGAAAAAACCCTTGGTGAGATCAGGGAGCTTTTTCAGGAAACGAGAGATAGTATAACAGGCTACGATAAGGAAGTATGGCTGGAGGGCAGGATATGGGAGGTAATACACGAGGAGGACAAGTATGACCTTCTGGTGATGGGAAGACCTGAAGGGGCCGGCTGTTACTGTTACACAAACAACCTGCTGAAAGGAATTCTCTCCAAGATGATGTCCCATTACGATATCATCATAGTTGATTCAGAGGCGGGACTGGAGCATTTCAGCAGGAGAACGCTGAGGGGCATTGAGTATCTCTTCATAGTCACAGATGCATCCAAGAAGGGACTGCTCACCGCAAAAAGAATAAAGGATATGGTCAATAACTCTGATCTGGGATTCCAGGGGATATTCCTGATTGCAAATAAGGCCAGTGATGAGGCAAAAAAAGTGATTCAGGAATATGCGAACCGGGAAGGACTTGATCTCATTGCAGTGCTTCCCTTCGATGAGAAACTTGCCAGCCTTGATCTCCACGGTATACCTGTTGTGAAATTGAATGGGGAATCGGAATTCCTCAGAGGAGTTGAAGAACTGGCTCACATAATATTCGGGTGATTGAAATGGGGGATGAAAGTAAAGATAGTACAACAGTAGAGGACCTTATTGAATTTCTGAAAAAACTGGCTGTCAAGGAACTGCACAACGTATCCATTGAGGGTGATATTGAGATAGAGATAGATTCACAGCAAATGCCGGCTCTGGAACTTTTCAGGGCCATAGGGTACGAACTGGGTATGGCAGGTTACCACCTCATGAATGCATCAAAAATGCTCGGTTATCCCGTTGAGGTTTTTTTCCAGCCTGTCGGTGAAAAAGGGGTCATGGTGGAGGAGAAAAAGGAGATTATTGCTGAGCTTATCAGAGAGAAATTTGAAGAGACGAAGGTCGAGTATCCGGGAGTCATTGAAGAAGTTACCCTCGGAGCAACAAAAGCAGATGGCGGGTCAAGGGGAGAGGTTGTAAAGCTTGGAGGGGAAAGATCGCTTCCCTTTTACCTTTTCGATGCAGAGATGCCCCACGCTCCGAAGGTAACGATAGATATATTCGACATGCCCATAACCCTTGCCAAATCCGTTAGGGATCACTATCAGGATGTGATGGAAGATCCTGGAGAGTGGGCTAAAAAGGCTGTGAAGGAATTCAATGCAGATATGGTCACAATACACCTCATAAGCACAGATCCTCTCCTCAAGGACACTCCTGCCAGCGAGGCCGTGAAGGCTGTTGAGGAGGTTCTTCAGGCAGTGAAGGTTCCTGTAGTGATAGGCGGTTCCGGTAATCCTGAAAAGGATCCTGAAGTTCTGGAAAAAGCAGCCGAGGTTGCGGAGGGAGAGAGGTGTCTGATTGCCTCTGCCAGCCTGAATATGGACTGGGAGAGAATTGCCAATGCTGCAAAAGAATACGGACATGTAATACTTTCATGGACACAGATGGATATAAACAACCAGAAAACACTGAACAGATATCTGCTGAACAGGGTGAAATTCCCACGGGATAGCCTCATAATGGATCCGACTACCGCAGCTTTAGGTTACGGTCTTGATTATGCATACACCAACATGGAAAGGATAAGACTTTCAGGTCTGAAGGGGGATAAAGATCTGGCCTTTCCCATGTCTTCAGGAACCACCAATGCCTGGGGTGCGAGAGAGGCATGGATGAAGGAGTCCCCGATTGAAGGAGACACCTCATGGGGGCCGAGGGAGTACAGAGGTCCAATATGGGAGATAATAACAGGATTGACACTCGCTCTCGCAGGTGGAGATCTCTTCATGATGATGCATCCCGGAGCGGTTGCTGTGTTCAAAGAAATTACTTCAACGCTCTTTGGAGAGAGAGAAGGCCATGTGGATAAAATTGAAGACTGGATAACCCTGGAGGTGGAAGAGTGAAGGTCAAGAGCCCCCTTGAAATTTACAAGTACCTGCCCAAGACCAATTGTGCTGAGTGTGGATATGACACATGCATGTCTTTCGCAGCAAATATAATAGACAGGAAAACAAAGCCCGGGGACTGTCCACCCCTCACCAGAGATGAGTTCAGAGAGAATCTTGAAAAACTCAATGAACTGACCGCCCCGGAGATAAGAGAGATAACCATCGGATCCGGAGATCGGGCGGTAAAGATCGGTGGTGATGATGTTCTTTTCAGACATGATCTGACTTTTTTCAACCCCACTGCTCTTGCCTACGATGTCTGGGACACCATGAGCTCAGATGAACTCGAGAATAGGCTTTCGGCCATTAAAGACTACAGAAAATTCTACGTGGGAGAATTCATAAATCTGGATATGGTCGCTGTGAGATGCGTATCCGGTGATCCGGAAAAATTCAGAGAGACAGTAAAAAAAGCTTCTGAAACTGGACTTCCTCTTATTCTAATCTCCTTTAACTCTGAAATTCTTAAAGCTGGACTTGAAGAGGTTTCAGAACAGAGACCACTGATTTACGGGGCAAATGAGAACAACTGGAGGAAAGTTGCGGAACTCGCATTGGATTTCAATGTTCCGGTGGTGATCCATTCAAAGGACCTCGATACACTGCAATCCCTTGCGGTCACATTCTCCGAGATGGGAATAAATGATATAGTTCTTGACCCCGGAACGGAACCCATAGGAAAGGGATTGCAGGATACGTTCAGGCGAGTTATTCAGCTCAGAAGATCCGCAATTGAAGGTGAAAACAAAAAAGTGGCCTATCCGATTATGGTTGTTCCCATGACCGCATGGCTCGTGGGAAAGGATAAGCTCAGCACAACATACTGGGAGACGATCATTGCAAGCGTTTTCATTGTGAAATATGCGGACATAATGATACTTCACAGTCTCGAGCCCTATGAAGTGATGCCTCTCGCGATCCTGAAAACAAATATTTACACGGATCCAAGAAAACCCGTTTCTGTCGAAGCAGGACTGAGAGAGATAGGAAAGCCGGATGAGAACTCACCTGTGTTTATAACCACAAACTTCGCCCTGACGTATTACACCGTCGAATCAGATCTCACAAGCGCGGGGATCAACTGCTATCTCCTTGTGATTGACACCGAAGGTCTTGGAGTGGAGGTTTCGGTCGCGGGGAGCAAGCTAACCGCAAATGTGATCAATGAGGCGATTGAGAAAGAGGGTGTTAAGGATAGGATAAACCATAATTCCATTGTGCTTCCGGGACTGGCAGCGAGGCTTCAGGGTGAACTGGAAATGGTTTCGGGTATGAAAGTTCTGGTTGGTCCCGTTGATTCTGGCAGAATTCCGGGGTGGCTTGAGGAGAACTGGCCACCCTCCTGATCATAAATTTATTCGGGAATAAATTTTTAAAATAACACGTGGTTAACAATGAACATGAGCCTTACCGATGTTGCAATTGCGGTATTCATTCTGAATCTTCCTTTCGGATACTGGAGGGCAAACGTAAAGAAGTTATCTAAACAGTGGTTTATTTCAATTCACCTTCCAGTACCATTTGTCATTGCTCTGAGATTCATTGCCAAAATCGGCTGGCAGCTGTTCACCTTTCCCGTACTTGTAGGGGCTTTTTTCACAGGCCAGTTTGCAGGATCGAAAATTCATGGATGGCTGAAAGAACACTCAGGAATACAGCCGACCTCATGTCTTGTCTGGGATGTCATTCGAATAATAAAAAGAGTTTGAGCCCGATATTCCATAACCAAATTCAGAATCAATATGGTACGTTTATATATTTTTGAGTAATGAATTAAAAATATGATTTCTAGATGCAGATACCCAATAAACCCAGACAACATATTTCGTAAAGCTGTCATGATTCTCTCAGTTCTTGTCATAATTGCAATCTTCATCCCTTCAGCTTCTGCTCAGGAGCCTCTCATTTCCACCTTATACAATACCCTCCCCCAAAATCCTGTTGTGGGAGAGCCTTTCATGTTCACCATTTCCATTTCAAATTCGGGCACATCTGCTGTGGATGCCAGAATTAACATCTTTACAGGTGAAGAAGACCTGAAGATTATTTCTGACGGGAGAGAGCTATCATCCAGGTCCATAACTCTTGGAGAGCTTCCTCCCGGTTCTTCAACTACAGGCTTAAAAATGATCGCAAAGAAGGAAGGCATTTATGAGATCGAAATTACCCTTCAGTATCATGTTCAGGTAGGTGATGTTTTAAAATCTCACCGTATTAAATCCATTGTACCACTGATGGTTGTTTCAACACCTTCGTTTAAAATTAACGATCTTTATCCCCCGACTATTGAACCCGGAACTACCAGAACGTTCATATTCGAAATTGAGAATGCAGGAGGTGAAGCGAGAGAGGTTCATATGAGTCTTATTGCACCCGATGGATTGATTGCACACACATCAGATCTTTATGTAGATAAATGGGAACGTGGAGAGATCAGAAAGATACCTTTAACAATATCTGCTGACAGAAACCTTCCTGATGGGACATATCCGGCATACCTTGCCCTTGTATATTCAGATCGCATGGGTATTATATACCACCAGAACATTTCACTTGCAATAAATGTTTCCGGAATTCCTGAACTGATATTTTCTGGATTTTCAACAAATCCGGACAGAATCTACCCGGATTCCAATTTCAACATCATAATTTCACTTCAGAACACAGGAAAGGCAGATGCGACAGGGATAGCCCTTTCACTTAGCTATCCAGACGGATTTTCCGGAGAACAGAAGAAATACATAGGAACCATCAAGAGAGATCAGATCGCTCAGGAAGAATTCAAGCTCTATGCTGGAAAAGGTCTTAAATCCGGAATATACAGGTTCAGTCTCACTGTGCTGTATGGAGGAGGTGAGGGCGAGAAAAGCGTGGAATATCCATTCACCATCTATAT
>WAJW01000153.1 GCA_015523685.1 Archaeoglobaceae archaeon | reverse complement strand
GAGGTAAAGAGACTTCAGGATGAGGGTGAGATAGTGGCTTTCGTTGGTGATGGTATAAATGACGCTCCCGCACTTGCCCAGGCGGATGTTGGAATTGCAATCGGAAGCGGGACTGACATTGCCATTGAATCTGGTGAGATAGTCCTGATAAAAGATGATCTCAGGGATGTGGTGGCTGGTATTCAGCTGAGTGCCAAAACACTGAGCAAGATAAAGCAGAATCTATTCTGGGCCCTGATTTACAACACAATCCTGATCCCGGTTGCCGCTGGAGTATTATATCCCTTCACGGGTATCACCTTCCAGCCAGAGTGGGCAGGTGCAGCAATGGCAATAAGCTCCGTTTCGGTGGTTACCAACTCACTCTTGCTTAAGAGATATCATCCTGAAATAAAGAAGAAAGTTGCCCCCAGAGAGGCCATCCCTGAAGTATCATCTCCTTCACCTGCATGAGGAGTGGAAAAGTGAAAGTCTGTTTCAGAATGCCGGATGAAAATCAGATACTGGAAAAAGGATGATAGTGGAGAGGTGATTTTTGCCGGTTATAAAGAGTTTCTGCGGAGGATGACACATGAGTATTGAATTCATAGATGGGAAAAAGGTGAGCGAGGTCATAGAGCAGGATGAGCTTACAGTGCTCTGGTTCTCTGTTCCAGATTGCCCACCGTGTAAATTCATCGAGCCATTCATGGAAGAAGCTTCTAAATCCTTCAATATGGTGCGGTTTTACAGGGTGGAGGTGGAGAAATTTCCTGATGTGGCCGGGAAATTTAATGTTACGAATGCTCCCACCCTCTTGTTTTTCAGAAGAGGCAGAGAATTGAAAAGGCTTGATGCCATAACCGGGAAAAAAGAGATTTTTGATGCTATAAGGAAGTTAATTGAGTAGGAGGTGAAAAATATGGCGATTGATCCGGTATGCGGAATGGAAGTGGATGAAGAGACAGCCAGATTTAAGACGGAGTATAAAGGAGAAACATACTACTTCTGTGCCCCTGGATGCAGGTACATGTTTGAAGAAGACCCTGAGAAGTATCTGAGAGAGGGGCCAGTAGGTATGGAATAAAAATAAAGTTTAAAAATTTATAATTATTTTTTTAGTTTTATGAAAAATTTTCTGCTGAAATTATTCTAAAAGTTCATCCCTGTGGCATGAACGTGCCTATCGTGCAGACCTTTCCATCGGGCTCAAAGAGCGATAGATCTACCGGAACAAATTCGATCTGATATGTTTCCTTCACGTTTCCCTGTGTGAACGTTGCCTTAAACGCATCACTCACAGGTTCGTCCTTCACCTCCTCCGATTCAGAGGGTGTTACGGTTGTCGTTGTCTTGATCTCAATCCAGTCACAACCCTGCTGTTGTGGCATTCCTTCAGCACCCTTGGTGTACATGATCTGTGTCAGAGTATTGCCCTCATATCTATCTTTCATAATCATAACTCCCTGTGATCCCTCTGCTCTGACCATCTGCTCGTTGTTTTTCATATCGTAATAGAACCAGAACTCCATTTTCTCTTCTTTTCCATTCACAGTAACGGTTGCGGTTCCATGGAGCATTTTCTTTGAATTATACAGATCCACCAGTGTATTAATTCCCGGCTGGGATGGTGTTGAAACAGGAGTTTCCGGGGGTGTTCCGGATGGGGTAGGGGTTGAAACGGGGGTTCCCGATGGTACAGGCGTTTCTGATGGTGTTGGGGTTGCGGTTTCCTTTTTCTCTGCACATCCTATCAGCAGAAGCGAGAGTGCAATCATCAATATCACATATTTCTTCATCTCGATGCCTCCGGTGGTTTTAAACTATAGGATATTTTACAGATATTTAAAACTTTTAGTCTTTAATTCATTCACCCCACTGTTATCTGAGCAATTTTTAACCTATAAATACTGAACGAAAGTGATATATATCGTTTTATCGTTAATAAATGAGTATGTCAGAATGGGAGAACTCTTCGGGAATTTCAAGGCTTTCCGCAATCGCGATAATTATCGTGGTTGTTATCGTTATAGGAGGGGCAATTTACTACATTCAGACACAGAAGCAGAAGGAGATACCGGTTATCAGAGCGGGGTACGTTGTTCCCATAGAGAATACGATTTCCCTGTTTGAGGTTCCATATGTTCAGGAACATGTTCTCAAGGATTATGGCAAAAAATACAAAATCGAATTGCTAAGGCTTCAGGGCACACCTATGGTTATAAATGCTCTTGCAGCAGGTGAAATCGATGTAGGGCTCGTAGCTCACGTTTCCTTTGCAAATGCTATACTTCAGAATGTCATACCTGGAGGGGTCAGGATAATTGCGACAGATTTCTATGATGCAAAACCGGGCTATCTGTCATTTGCTGTTGTCACCCCGCCGGGTTCCGGAATAAATACCGTGAAGGATCTTAAGGGAAAGAAAATCGCCGTTAATGCCCTTGGAACTGCGGTTCATGCAAGTGTTCTTGCCGGATTGATTAAAAATGGATTGAGTCCTGATGATGTTACCTTTGTTGAGATACCTTTTCCAGCCATGATTGAAGCTCTTAAAGAGGGTAAGGCAGATGCAGCAATAATGCCAGCTGCATTTTACTGGGCATCCATAAATCAGGGTTTCAAAAAGGTGTTTGACTCCACAGAAGGATACGAAAAACCATATCCTGCTATAATTCTCATTGGAAGAAACGATTTCCTGGACAAAAATCCAGAAGCTGTTAAGGCATTTCTTGCAGATCACGAGAGATTGAGAAAATATCTTCAGGACCCGAACAATAGAGATGCCGTTCTTGATGCTGCTGCAGAGCATTTCAAGGTTCCCAAGAAAAACTTTGCTGGATACTGGTTCGTGCGGGAAAAGGACTATTATAAACCGGTTGATATGAGAACAGATGTAGAAGGGCTTCAGTATGCAGTTGACAAACTGTACGATCTGGGAATCATAAAACAGCGACTGGACGTATCAAAATACGTGGACAATTCATTCCTTCCCTCTTCCTGAATTTTTTGAGGAATGAGATATGGGAAGGAGCAAAATATCCGTTAGAGGGTTATCCAAGGTTTTCAACCCTCTGAAGGGTAATCCAGTTGTTGCCCTCGAGAACGTGAACTTCGATGTGGAGGAGGGGGAGTTCATCGCAATAGTTGGCCCGAGTGGATGCGGTAAGAGCACCCTCCTCTATATGATCGCAGGATTTATTCAACCAACAAAAGGAGAGATAATAGTAGATGGCAGGCGGATAAACTCTCCGGGTCCCGATAGAGGTATAGTTTTTCAGGAATATGCACTGTTCCCATGGCTCACCGTAGAAGGAAATATAAAATATGGACTTGAGGAAAAGGGACTTGATCAGGACGAAATTGATGAGAAGGTTTCAAAATACATCAGATTGATGGGTCTTGAGGGTTTCGAACACAAGTATCCGAAGGAACTATCGGGTGGGATGAAACAGCGTGTTGCCATCGCCAGAACCCTCGCGTACGAACCTGAGATACTTCTCATGGATGAGCCATTCGGCGCACTTGATGCTCAGACAAGAGAATTACTGCAGGAGGAACTTCTCAGGATATGGGAAGAAACAAGAAAGACCGTGCTTTTTGTGACTCACTCTGTTGATGAGGCGGTGTATCTGTCACAGAGAGTTATTATAATGACGTGTCGTCCTGGAAGGGTCAAGAACACTGTGAATGTCAGGCTTGATAAAACCCTGTCAAGGGAGGATGTCATAACTTCAAGGGAGTTCGTGGAAACGAGACATAAAGTGTGGGTAGATGTCAGGGAAGAGGTGATGAAGCATTACTGTATCGTGGAGGGATGATTCTGTCAGTAGTTTTGTAAACTCGATCAGCAGAATTGTTCCAATTCTGATTGTTTTTCTGATCTGGGAGATCATACCCCTCTCCGGGATTGTCAGCGAATCAATACTTCCGGGTTTTCTGGATGTGGTAGAAAGGCTTATTGAGATGATACTGACCGGAGAGCTGATCATCAACCTGATAATAACCCTGTTCAGGATAGCAGGGGGATTGTTTCTGGCGATTGTTATAGGTATATCACTCGGATTTGCAATGGCTACAAAACCTCTCGTGAGAAACTTTTTTGATCCCATAGTCACACTCACGTATCCTCTTCCCAAACCTGCTCTTGTACCTCTGACGATGGTATGGCTTGGAGTTACCAACAAAGCGGCTGTGTTTGTCATATTCCTGGGAGCCATACTTCCAGTGATAATCAACACCTTTCACGGAGTTAAAAGTGTGGATGATAGGCTGATCTGGGCTGCAAAAAGTCTGGGGACGCCGGAGAAAAATATATTCTGGAAGGTTGTACTGCCCGCCTCAACACCATACATCGCCAATGGAATTCGCATTGCACTTCCCGTTGCGTTTATAGTTTCTATCAGTGTGGAATTCGTGGCCTCAAGAGCAGGAATGGGTAATTTAATATCATATTACAGTGATTTTGGGTTTTACGATTATATGTTTGCTGTGATTCTTGTTTTTGTGCTGGTGGCCTTTGTAATAGATCGTGTGACAGTGGCCATCATGGAGAGGTATCTGAGGTGGTACGATGGAAAATGAAGCTTTCAGTGGTGCTGAGAGAGCTGTAAGCCTGAATTTGCGTGAAACAATAGGTTCATTCATTTCCTCGGCTTATTCAATATTAGTCATTGCAATAGTATGGGAGCTGGTGGGCAGATCAGAAATAGTGCCGTATTATTTTCTCCCTCCACTCTCTGACGTCTTGAGAAGTCTCGTTGTCCACATAGCAGATGGAACTCTCCTTTATCATACAGGTGTGACTCTTTTCAGGGCCATGACCGGATATGTGATCGCATCCTTTGTGGGCGTCTCTCTCGGACTCCTCATGGCCAGATTCAAATCTGCAAACTGGTTTTTTGAGCCAATAGTCGCCCTTTTACTGCCCCTTCCACCTCTCACACTTGTCCCTGCGTTTATTCTATGGTTTGGTATCGGTCATCTATCCAAGATAATGATGGTTATTGTTGCATGTGTGTTTATAATAACTGCTTCAACCTATCACGGGGTAAAGAATATAAATCCATATTATGTCTGGTCTGCGAGATCCATGGGCACATCGGAGTCAAAAATTCTCAGAAAGGTTGTTCTGCCAAATGCACTTCCTTTCATATTTAATGGACTTCAGGTAACATTACCGATATCCCTGATTGCAGCCTTTGTGTTCGAAATGGTGTCGGGAGGCAGTGGTCTTGGGTCCGTTGAAATCTATTCGGCAAGGTTTTTCAAGGCTCCAGAGCTTTATTCATCCCTCGTTCTGATAACCCTCGTCGGGTTCATATTTGACAGGATAATTCTGAAAATACGTTCCAGAATTTTGAGCTGGTATTGATTCAATCAAACACTTTTCAGGGATATAATACAGTGTTGCTATATCCTTCTCTCAGGGCCCTTCTATTGCTGTCCATTCTGTTTCTGTCATGGAAAAAGCATTCGAGTGACCCGGTGAGCGTATCTATAGAAACATCTCTGGTTGCGTATGCAAATGCTCCGCACATAACTGTGTTCACTATCGCCCTTCCAAGATTTTCAATTGATATTTTGTCGGCGTCAACAACTGCAATCCTGCTGAATCCCTCTTTCAGATTCTCAGGAATTTCTCTTGCATTTAAAATTATCATTCCATCATCCTTTAATCCTGAAAGGGCTGTCTCATCTTCCAGAAGAGTTTCATCAAATATGAGTACGATATCGGGGTTCTGGATGTATGTCCTGGAAGTTATTTTGTCATGCCCATATCTGAGGAAAGCGAGCACGGGAGCACCTCTTCTTTCAATTCCAAAGAATGGAAATGCCTGTACGTTCATACCATCTCTGAAAAGAGCTTCAGCGAGTATGCGGGATGCGGTTACAACTCCCTGTCCCCCCCTTCCGTACAACCTAACTTCTCTTATCATCCTCACGCTCCTGAATTCTCAGATACCTTTCAAATCTTTCATCGACTAATTTCTGAATTTCTCTTATCTGGTCATCCTTCAGATGTCTGAATCTGCTCTGATGTTTGATGTAATCTTTAACAGGAATCCTTTTTACAGGGACGTGGGTCATTCTTATTCTACCATGCTCAGATTCGGCAAGAATGAACATGCCCGTTTTCACAGCCAGCAAACCCATTTCAACAGTTTTATCCGGAGAAAAACCCCATCCGGTGGGGCAGGGATTGAGCACATGGATGTATCTGAAACCTTCAGTGCTATTTGCTTTTCTGATTTTCCTCTTGAAGTCTGAAAGGTAGGATATACAGGCGGTTGCGGCATATGGCACATCATGATCTGAGACTATTCTGAACACATCTTTTTTTGGCCTGTCCCTTCCCAGGGGACGGTTCCTGCCGGCCGGTGTGGTTGTTGTGTATGCCCCAATAGGTGTTGATGCACTTCCCTGGATTCCGGTGTTCATATAACCTTCATTATCGAGGCAAACGTATAGTATGTCATCATTTCTTTCAGCTGACCCTGAGAGGGCCTGGAGACCTATATCTGCTGTTCCCCCATCACCCATCAGAGGGAGAACCGTGACATCTTTCAACCCCTTTGCCTCCAGCCCTGCCTTTATGCCTGCAGCAATAGCCGCTCCATGAGTAAGTGCTATGTGGATTCCCGGCAGGGATATCTTGTAGGAGTTTTCGGTTGCAAGAGGTCCTGAACAGCTTGGAGGTATAAGTGCAACTGTCCTTTTACCGAGAAGTCTGGTTATGTGCTTCAGAGTTATTGCAAGCCCACATCCCGCACACAGGGGATGTCCGGGGAGGAGAAAATCATCGGTTTCAATGGCCATCAGTAACACCTCATTTCATTTTGAGTCCTATCCATTCAACCCTCTTCTGATCTCTCGTTGTTGATAACTCTTTGAGTCTCCTGAACATATACCTGAAATGATCCTCATTAAGCTCCCTTCCGCCGAGACCACCGATAAAATCAACAATTTCCGCCCTGCCATCAATTGCACTCGATAGGTCAGAGTAAACCGCACCTGCATATCCATATGAAAAATTCCTGTCCAGAACTCCCACAATCTTTGCGTCTTGAAGACAATCTACGAGCTCTTTTTCTGGAAAGGGCCTGTAAAACCTGAGTTTTATCAGTCCAACGCTCCATCCATCCTCTCTGAGCTCATCAACAACTGCCCTCGCGGTTGTGGTCAGTGACCCGAGTGTTACGAGGATATAATCCGCATCATCTGTATGATAATTTTCTATTAATCCACCCCACTTCCTGTTGAATTTTCTCTCAAACTCCCTGTCAACCTCTCTGATAACGTCTTTTGATCTCTCCGATGCCTTCGCCTGAAGATATTTGTACTCCATATAGCTGGTTTCAGGAAAGATAACCGGAGAGAAACATGCAGTCTCGTCTCTTTCAATGAGCTTTGAAAGGCTGTATTCTGGATCGTAAGGTGGCAGGAATTCATCGACGACATCCTGAGGGGGTATATCCACACCTTCGGATACATGGGTCAATGTGAAACCGTCAAGACATACCATGATGGGGAGAGATACTCTTCTGTCTTCAGCTATTCTGTACGCCTGAATCACGGTATCAAGAGCCTCCTGACAGTTTTCCACATAAACCTGAAGCCATCCGGTATCACGCTGTGAGATGGAATCAGAGTGATCGCCCCAGATGTTCCAGGGGGCGGGAGATGCCCTGTTTGCCACAGCCATAACTATCGGAAGTCTCAGGCCGGAAGCATAGTGGAGCATTTCATGCATGTAAAAGAGGCCGTTGGATGATGTTGCGGTGAATGCCCTTGCGCCAGCCACTTCTGCTCCTATGACTATACTCAAAGCACTGTGTTCTGATTCGACCCTGAAAATTCTTGCATCAAGCTCACCCTCTGCGGTGAACCCTGCCATTGTCTCTGCGATTTCAGATTGAGGTGTGATGGGGTAAATGGCAATAACCTGAGGTCTGCACAATCTCGCTCCCTGACTTATAGCCTGATTGCCTGTTAAAACCCTGCAGAATGCCATAAACTATTCCTCTTCCATCTTTATTGCATCATGCGGACAGACATTCCTGCATATGCCACAGCCCTTGCAGAAATCATAATTGATCTCTACCGAATCTTCTCCCGGAGAGATAGCTATGTCAGGACAGAAATCAATACACTTCCTGCATTTTCTGCACAGTTCATTGATTACAACAGGCTTCTTTTCTCTCCAGGTCCCCGTTATGATTATCTGATCATTTCCTGTCAGGGGAATCTCGGTTATTTCGATATATCTGTTTTTCATCCGCTAATCCCTGTTAACATTGCCCCTCAATGATTAAATATCTTTCTCATGTGTTTAAGTAGAGATATCTTCATCTTGCCTTCAGGAACAGATCTTTTATGTCCCAGAGGAGTTTCGGATTTTTCGTGATTATCCTCCTTATCAATTCTGTTACACCGAGATCTTCCAGTTTAACACCCTCAAGAGCTTTTGCCAGACTGTTAAGCTGATCATCTGTAAATGTCACGAATTTGTCTTTGAGGATGGCATTTCTGGCAATTGTCTTCCCTATGGTTGATTTCCACTTCTCATCATAGAGGGAAAGGGTTTGTGCTGAATAATCCCCTTTCTCAACAGCAATTCCCGCAACCTCTCCTGCATAAACCCCCGCTTCCATGGCATTTATTATACCTCCCCCGGTTATAGGGTCGGTGTGTCTGGCAGCATCTCCGACAAGCATCACGTTGTCTGAAACGGCGGTTTCAATCTCTCCTTTTACTGGAACACCGCCGACAACCATCTCAACAGGCTTTCCCCCGGGATAGCTTTTCTTTATGAATTCATCCAGATATTCTTTCGGTCTCCTGTCCACCCTCGAACCCAGAACTCCAATTCCCACATTCGCCTCTCTCTCCCCTTTGGGAAATACCCACACATAACCTCCTGGAGCGACGTTATTTCCGAGATAAAAGAGGCAGTATTCAGGATCCAGTTCAATCCCGGAAAGGAGATACTGAACACAGCTCTCCACCTCACTCAGCTTGAGTGTAGTGTCAATCCCTGCCCACCTTCCAACCTTTGACTCAACCCCATCTGCTCCAATTATTATCTTTGCTGTGTAATCGATCTGTTCCCCGAAATGAACCATTTTGACCTTCATTATGTCATTCTCTCTCTCAAAACCCGTAGCTCTGGTTTTTACAAGAACTTCTGCACCTGCTCGTGCAGAGAGTCTTGCCAGGTATCGATCGAAAATCTTTCTCTCCAGAACATATCCAACTTCCGAGCCGGCCATTTCCTCACTCATAACTATTTCAGTACCGTCCGGTGAGTAGATCTTCGCTCCTCTGATTTCAGCTGCAATCCATTTTTTCTGAGGGTTAACGAATTTCTGCAACCCCTTTTTGCTCACACCTTCAGCACATCTCACGGGAGAGCCAATCTCCTGTCTTTTCTCAATCAGGAGGACATCGAGTCCCTCCTCGGCACATTTTCTGGCAGCCATTGAACCTCCAGGCCCTGCACCTATAACGATAACATCGTAGTCAGTTTTCATTTTCCACCTCCAGAGCCCCGACAGGACAAATCCTGACACAGGCCATGCACTCGGTGCATTTATCGTTTATCTCAACCCACGTTTCTATGAGCTCGTTGGCATCGAATCTGCACACACCAATGCATGCTCCACAGTAGGCGCATTTTAATCTGTTGACCTTAATCATATTCATCACCCGAAGTATCTCAGATCCTCATCCCTCTTGTACTGGGGTGTCATGAGCTGGGATTCCGTCTCTTTCAATCTCGAGATAATCTTTTCCATTTCTTCAGCCCTTCTCTCGAGCTCTTCCATCCCCACCTCAAGGTTAAGAGCCTTCATGAGGACTTTAAGAACCGCCTGAGCACTCTTCGGATCGACCATGTACCCGGAAGTTACTCCCATAAGGCACACCGCCTCAATCCCCTCCCGCTCAGCAAAGCCCAGAAGAAGGCCGGACGCGCCAATTATACCTCCACCCGGTTCACTGTTTCTGAATTCAACCCCATATGATACCATTTCCTTCACGAGGTCGGGTGAATTTGCAGCCCCGAGGACGAATGGCTCCTCAACAAACTTACCTATCCCGTATCCTCCAAGAGTATAAATCCTTTTTACTCCAAACCTCTTTGCAAGCTCTATATAAGTGCCGGTAAGCTCATAGTGACCTTCATTTGTAACGCTCTGGTAATCCCCAACAAGTATGAGTAAATCAGGGGAGTTGCTATCCGATTTCCAGATGTATATCTCGTTCCTGACCATGGATACGGTTCCATCCTCATTTACAATAACCTGTGGAGGGAAGTGCGGGGAATAGATCTCGATAATCTTTTCAGCCTTCAGCTCCTTTATGAGATGTTCTGCGACGAGCTTACCAACATGTCCTATTCCAGGAAGTCCTTCCACAAGTACTGGATTTTTTAGCTTTATGCTTTCTGGTTCAACCAGATACCGTATTTCTGTATTTTTCATGATTTCACCTTCTACCGAGATAGAATCCCGCTTCTTTTCTTAGAATTCTCCTGTATTTTCCCCTGGGGTCTTCAGGAGAGAACCTGGGTGGGATTGACATCACGGTATGGTTTCCACAGATGGGGCATGCCTTTTTCAGGGTGTATCTTCTGCACTCGGGACATTTTCTTATCAATGATTTCATTGGGCTACCTTCCTGAAAAATTCTCCCTTTCCACCTCTGGATTTTATTTCTTTCAGCACAGTTGTGGCAATCTTTTTAAGGGCATTTTCTGCCTTTTTATAATCTCCAGCCTTGACGGTTATCCTGTATCTCGGAGATCCAACATAATGGATATCTGATTCAATTCCATCGAGTTTGATATTCTTGCCTTTCAGAAGAGCATTACGAATGATCTCAATACCGTCAGATGCTGTGCTTGTGAGCTCAAGATAACCATCTATTTTAACATAGGGGAGCTTCACATTCTCCTTTGCAATTTTTTCAAGTTCCTTTGCAATTTTTTCATCAAAGCCCTCTTTTGTTATCACACCGTATCCTTCCACGGCAGCCTCTTCAAAAGCAGCATAAAGGGTATCGAACTTTTTCATCAATTTTTTCCCGATTTTCTCGATCTCTCTATCGTCAAGACCCAGCTCTTCTCCGGCCATTTCAAGCCATTTATTCGCTTTCTGTTCATTTTTCCATTCCTGAATCTTTGATCTTTTCTGGTGTTCATTCACGTCTTTGAGTGAGAGATCAATGTGCCCCTTTCTGGGATCAACATTCAGCACCTTGCAGACGACCTTCTGCCCCTCCTTCACGTGATCCCTTATGTTCTTGATCCAGCCCGAGGCAACTTCGGAGATGTGTATCAGACCTTCCCTGTCTTTATATTCGTCCAGTCTGACAAAAGCTCCGAAGTCAAGGACTTTCTTTACCGTTCCTATCACAAAATCTCCTTTTTCCGGGTATCCATCTCTTGTCAGCATGTTCTACTCCAGCACCTCTATAATTTCCGTTTTTATCATACCCTTTCCGCCGGTGGGGAGTATGAGGGTTCTGCCACATACCACGCATTTCACAGTTGTTGAAGGGTAATCAAATACAATCTGCTCGTTATTGCAGTCCTCACATCTCACCCTGATAAATCTGCTCTTTCCCGTGCTCAACCTCACACCTCCACAAGCTCAAATCTCGAAGCTCGAAAAGTGGGTCTTGTATAAGCTTTTTTACATTCCGTACATCTGTACCTGATGTTGACCCTTCTCGTGGGTTTCTCTCCTCCCGGAACCTTGGAGAATTTACCCATGTTTCCAATACCCTGTCTCCTTTTCTTCTGCCTTGCAATCCAGTTGAGAGATGATTGTCTCCCCTTCTTCACCTTCTCAATTTCCTGGAGGGTATGCTTTCCACAATATTTGCAGTACGTCCTGATCTTCTTAGGCATTTTCATTTTCTATCACCAACCTCGATTATCTCTGCAACGCCCCTCTTTACCAGAGCCTCAGCGTTAACTCTGGGAAGTGTAATTACATCCTCACAATTTAGTTTATATGTTTTTCCATCACTTCCCAGAATTTCCTCCACATCTTCCACGATTCTCACGAGAACCCGATCCTCATCTGAAGCTTCTTCTTCATCCAGATCTTCAACTTCGCCTGAATCTTTCTCCCCTTCCAGAATGTGCCTCCTGGCCTTCTCGATAATTCCTATCATATTCCTGAGTAGTTCTTCCTCACTTGGAGTGAGATATCTGAGTTCAACCTCAGTACCAAATGCCCTTGCAAGAGCGAGATTTGTTATCTTGGATATCCGACCCTCGAAAATTTTCTTCATCAATCTTCTGGCTGTTCTTATCCTGTCCTCTATTTTCATGGCCTCCAGTTCGTTCTCTGAATTCTCCTTTTCCTTTTCAAGATTATTTATGAAATCTCTAACTTCATCGTAAAATTCAGGCTCAAGTTTCTGCAAACCCCCTTTTTTTCCCTCTTCATAAATCGCAATCAGTTTTTCAATATCCATACTTTCCGTACCCCCTTCCAAGAAGGAAAACGGCCAGATATTCAGGCACCTGATGTTTTCCTCTGTCAAGGCAGAATTCCTGACCTTTCAATCTAATTTTTACCTCTCTCCTCAATGTAACCTCCACGGGCCTGTCCGGGAAGATGACCGCATCCTCAAGAGGATCAAACTCTTTCAGTTCATCCGGAGATAAAGGCATCGCCATAAATCCGGTCCCTCCATGAATGCTTCCGGGCAATCTTATCAGTCTCTTTGTATCTGTTGTTACCGGTTCATCTATGTTTATTTTTCCCGTTTCAATGCATCTTTCAAGGACGTGTTCAATAAGCTTTTTAATTATGTTTTTCCGTGAATCCATGAAAATGGACATGTTTCCTTCTTTTATCTCATCCGGATCCGCATTTTTTATTTTCTCCATTAATGTTGAGACTTTTTTCATTCCTGAAATTGCCGAAAGATATTCCTTTGTTTTTTCCAGATCCCGATCCATCATATTCTGAATTGCCTTAATCCATGATGCCATGCACTTGAGTATTTTCGTATCCCAGTTCCCTTCCATAACCAGATGACCATCTCTTGATATCCTGCCTATAAAATATTCATGGTTAAAATTGCCCGTGATGTAATCTGCAATCTCTCTTCTCTCCGCTGAGCCAAGACGGGCAAATTCCTCATCAAATACATGGATATGGTATCCTCTTCCTCCTGAAAAAACAACCATGTAATCTTCAACCCCGAATTCTCTTTGAAGAGACCCGAGAAGTCTCATCACCTCTCTTTTAATTTTCCTTAGGCCCTTTTCATAATCGTATTTCCTGGGAAGATGATCCGCATCCAGATCAAATATGAGATCGGCCGATATCCACCCCTTTTCATCCATACTCCTGGCCGATGGGTGCCTGTAATGAGCGGATGAATAGTAAGCATGGGCCGGAACGGAAACTGCCAGAAATGATAAGAGTGCATCGAGATCGCTGAAAGACATGTGTCTTCTCATCATCACCTCGGGGTACTTTTCATCAAAGAATATAAATCCAAATTCCCTCGTACCGATCTTTTCGACCTTTTTTATGTTCGGTCTTCTGTAATATTCCTCAAACTTCATTCTGAGGAAAAGCTTGGTGGTGACATCCATCAAATCTGAAATGCACATCCATGAATTAACATTTTTCGAATACCACTTATAGATTTGAAAAAGTTATGCAGATACGGAAACCATGCTGGGTGATATATGTGATACTTTGAATGAATGAGATATCTGGGGTATTGATGAGCTATTTGGAGAGATCAGGAAATACAGATTGGAGGGACATGTTCAGGGTTCAATGTACTGTGATGCATCTCTGTTTCTCCCTTTCAATCTCCTTTTAAAAGGTAAACCATTTTATCTGAATCAAGAAACCTGAATGGAATTTATGGAAAATTTTTTATGGTTTCTCGGAATGACTCAGGATGATGAGTAAGTCTGTGGTTGAAAAATACTGGCATCT